>NZ_BAAGZI010000071.1:0-20406 GCF_054778695.1 Actinocorallia lasiicapitis | reverse complement strand
CGAGGAGGTGCGCGTCGGCGAGCCGGCCCATCAGGGCGCCGCCAGCGAGGACGAGCGCCGCCGCGACGGCGCCGGTGAAATCCGGCCCGGGCAGCAGCGACAGCCGCCGGTAGAGCAGCCGCGCGTCGTCGGGGAGCCGCTGGTAGGAGCTGCTGAACGCGGCCGAGACGCGGCATCCGCCCAGCGACAGCGTGTGGAGGCGGCGACGGTCGTCGGCGATCTCGGCGGACAGTTCGGCGAGCGTGGTCTCGTGCAGCCGCCGCACCAGACTGCCCATGATCGCGATGGCGAGCGGCAGGCCGTCCGCGTAGCCGACCAGTTCGGTGCCCGACGGCTCCCCCGCGACGGCCACGAACAGTTCACGGCTGTGTTCGGCGCCGAGCCCGCGCAGTTCGTGGAAGGTCGCGCCGGCCAGGTCGAGTTCGCTCAGGTCGGCGCCGGTCGTCGCGAGGACGAGGCTGCCGGGCGCCCGCGGCAGCAGATTCCGGACCTGCGCCGGCTCGGTCGCCCCGTCGATCATCACCAGGCAGGGCTGGGCGGCGGTCCGGGTGCGGAACAGTTTGACGCGGTCCGCGAGCCGTGACGGCTGGTGCTCCTCCGCGACGCCCAGCGCCGCCAGGCACGACCCCATCATCCCGAGCACGTCGACTTCGCCGCCGACCGTGTAGTCCGCGACCTCCACCAGGAGCTGCCCGCCGGGGAACCTGTCGCGGCTCAGCTCGGCGAACCGCCGCGCCAGCGTGCTCTTGCCGACACCGGGCAGCCCGGTCAGCACCGCGATGCCCGCCCGAGCGCGCAGCCTGTCCATCTCCTCGGCGCGGTCCACGAACACGCCGGGGAACGGTTCGATCTCCCACGGGACGGGCCGCTCCGGCGCCTCGAACGTGATCGGTCCGTGGTTCTGCCCGATCTGGACCACGTTCCGCGCGCTGCCCGAGTACTCCGCCACGTCCACTCCCAGAAGATCCAGAACGCCCGTATCGCCGACGCTACACCGCTTTCCGGCCTTCCTCCCGCATGATGGACTGATCTCCCCGACGAACAGGAGCCCCCATGGATCCGATCACCCTTGCCATCGCCGGAGCCATCGCCACGGGTATCGCGACGGGCGCGGGCGAGTCGACGGGCGGCGCGCTCGGCGCGCTGATCGGCCGGGTCCGCGCGCGTCTCACCACCTCCCCCGCCGCGGACGCCGAGGAGACGGCCACCGCCCTGGAGTCGGAGTTCGCCGCCGATCCCGCTTTCCGGGAGCAGGTCCACCAGCTCTGGCACCAGGTCAACGAGGGCAACAGTTTCACCGGTCAGGCCAGGAACGTCGTCCAGATCAACCGCCACGAAGGCCCGATCACCTTCAGCTGACCGGGACCGGTCAGGAGTCGAGGTAGGCGAGCGCCTGCCGGTGGTAGGCGGCCATCGCCAGCGCGGCGGCCGGATTCGCGCGGGCGGCGGCGCGCAGCGGCGTGATCTGCGCGGCCGGCCATGGCGGGACGGGCTGTGGTGGAACCAGCGGAGAAAGGGCGGGCTGTACGGAGGGGAGGGGGAACTGCTCACTCACGGACAGCAACTTACTACACGTGTTCGACCGTGCGCGCTGGGTAGCGAATCCCGCAACCCTTCCGTGATTCACCCCAGAAGGCTTGCATGATCATTCATCCTCATGCATACTCTTCCCTATGTCCAAGGTGCTTTCTTCTCTTCCTGTCGGCGAACGCGTCGGCATCGCCTTCTCTGGTGGGCTCGACACCTCTGTCGCTGTCGCGTGGATGCGAGAGAAGGGGGCCGTCCCCTGCACGTACACCGCAGACCTGGGCCAGTACGACGAACCCGACATCGAGTCGGTGCCCAGCCGGGCCGGCGAGTACGGCGCCGAGATCGCCCGGCTCGTCGACTGCCGGGCGGCGCTCGTCGAGGAGGGGCTCGCGGCGCTGGCCTGCGGCGCCTTCCACATCCGGACCGGCGGCCGCGCCTACTTCAACACCACGCCGCTCGGCCGGGCCGTCACCGGCACCCTGCTGGTGCGGGCGATGCTCGAGGACGACGTCCAGATCTGGGGCGACGGCTCCACCTACAAGGGCAACGACATCGAGCGGTTCTACCGGTACGGGCTGCTCGCCAACCCGGCGCTCCGCGTCTACAAGCCGTGGCTGGACGCCGACTTCGTCAGCGAACTCGGCGGCCGGGCCGAAATGTCGGAATGGCTGCTCGCCCGCGGCCTGCCCTACCGGGCCAGCGGCGAGAAGGCCTACTCGACGGACGCCAACATCTGGGGCGCGACCCACGAGGCCAAGGCCCTGGAGCACCTGGACGCCGGTGTCGAGACCGTCGAGCCGATCATGGGCGTCAAGTTCTGGGATCCGACGGTCGAGATCGAGACCGAGGACGTCACCGTGGGGTTCGTCCAGGGGCGGCCCGTCACGATCAACGGTAAGGAGTTCGCGTCCTCCGTCGATCTGGTGCTGGAGGCCAACGCGATCGGCGGACGGCACGGGCTCGGCATGTCCGACCAGATCGAGAACCGGATCATCGAGGCGAAGAGCCGCGGCATCTACGAGGCGCCCGGTATGGCGCTGCTGCACGCCGCGTACGAGCGGCTCGTCAACGCGATCCACAACGAGGACACCCTCGCCGCCTACCACAGCGAGGGCCGCAAGCTCGGCCGGCTGATGTACGAGGGCCGCTGGCTCGACCCGCAGGCGTTCATGCTGCGCGAGTCGCTGCAGCGCTGGGTCGGCACCGCGATCACCGGTGAGGTGACCCTGCGGTTGCGGCGCGGCGAGGACTACTCGATCCTCAACACGACCGGCCCGTCGTTCAGCTACCACCCGGACAAGCTGTCGATGGAGCGCACCGAGGACGCCGCGTTCGGCCCGACCGACCGGATCGGCCAGCTCACCATGCGCAACCTCGACATCGCCGACTCCCGGGCCCGCCTCGAGCAGTACGCGGAGCTCGGCATCGTCGGCAGCCGCACCGCCGCCCTCATCCCCGCCCAGGCCCCGGCCCTGCTCGGCGCGATGACCGCGGGCGGCGCCGAGGCCATCGCCTCCGCCGGCACCACCTTCAACGACGAGCTCCTCGACCACGCCGCCTTCGACGCCGGCACCGACTGACCGCCACACCACCGATGAAGCCGCCCGCACTCCACGGGCGGCTTCACCGTTCTCAGACCCCTGGCGGGCGAGGAGCACGTGACGACCCCAGGGCCGACTCCCGGGTGAGCCCGCTCGCGTGCCCTTCCGAGCACGACGGCCTCCAGGGTGGTCAGGTGAGGGTGAAGTGGAGGAGGGCGTGGTCGGAGGAGGGGGTGTTGCGGCGGGGGGTGGGGTCGTCGGTCAGGGAGGGGAGGGGGTGGGTGGCGCGGGCGGTGTGGACGGCGGAGACGCGGGGGAGGACGGCGTGGGAGACCAGGAGGTGGTCGATGAGTTCGCCGCGGCCCTGGTAGACGCGGGAGAAACGCTCTGACGGCGGGAGCAGCGGGGCCAGGTTCCAGAGGCGGGTGGCGTCGCCCTTGTCCGGCAGGTCGGCGCCCGACGTGCCGAGTTCCGAGCCGGGCGGGCCGTGCAGGATCTGGGTGGTGGCGGCTTCCGGGACGTCGTTGAGGTCGCCCGCCAGGATCAGCGGACGCTCCCGGCCCTTCCCTTCGAGCAGCCGGTCGACCAGCGCGCGGACGGTGATCGCCTCGGCCGTCCTGCGGAACAGGGCGTAACCGGCGACCCGGGCGCGTTCCCCCTCGTCGTGCGGGGAGAAACGCGGACGGCCGTCACGGCCCGGCGGGAACGACAGGAGCTTCGACTTCAGATGGACCGACAGCAGGGTGAAGTCCGCGCCCGAAGCCTCTGTCACCTTGACGGCCAGAGCGCCCCGCCCCATGGCCGTCGAGGAGGTGATCGTCCCCCGGGAGTCGCCTGACTGGACGGGCGCCAGCCCCATCGGGAACGTGACGGCCTCCCCCACGACCTGCAGCGGCAGCCGCGACAGCACACCCGTCCTGATCGGATGGCCCGACTCGAACCGCTGCGCCGTCACCGAACCCCAGCCGGCGCCCAGCTCGGCGGCGAGATCGGCGAGCGCCCCCGCGTCGCCCACCTCCTGGACGGCCAGGACGTCCGCCCCGACGGCCCGGATCGCGGCGGCGAGCCCCCGCACCTTCGCCTCGTAGACGGCCCGGTCCTGCGGCCCGAACGACCCGCCGGGCCGGAACAGGTTCTCCAGATTCCACGACCCGACGACGGTCATTCCTCCCCCTTCTCCCCGAACACCCCTGAATCCCATAGATGCCGGACATGCTGGAGGAGCTGTGGCCCGACCGCGCGGAGCTCCTCCCGGTCGTTCTCCGCGACGGCCGCCGTGACCAGCGCGCTGGTCGCCGCGACCAGCATCCGGCAGGCCAGCCGGCCCGCTTCGTCGGTGACGCCCAGCAGGTCCGCGTGGGCGGCCGCCATCACCGCTTGGAGTTCGCGGCGGCGCGCGATCGGTTCGGGGCCCGCCGCGAACATCTCGACCAGGAAAAGCCGTGTGAACGGCCATTCCTCCTCAAGAGCCGACAGATAGATGGCGCTCGCCCGCGCGTACCGTTCCAGCGGCGCGCCCTCGTTGAGCGAGTCGTCGACCGACAGCGCGATCCGCTCCATGAGCATCTCGCCGGCCCGGTCGAAGGTGGCCATGAAGCAGTCGGACTTCGAACTGAAGAGCTGGTAGAAGCTGAGCCGCGAAACCCCGGCACGTTTCAGGACATCCTCCACCGAAGTGGCGGCATAGCCCTTCTCGGCCATGGCCTCGGCCATGGCCCGGCAGAGGCGGGCGCGCTGGAGGCGCGCGACCTCCTCGGGGGGCAGGGCGTTCCTGCCTCTGGGGAGTCCCCGTGACGTCGACATCCGCTCACCCTAACCTCGGAAGTAACAGAGGGAGAAGTTATGAACACCGAGAAAAACGATCTGCTGGCCACACTGCGGAAGCACCGGGGCTTCCTGCTGCACACCGTCGACGGTCTGACCGACGAACAGGCCCGCGCCACACCGACGGCCAGCGCGCTCAGCCTGGGCGGTCTGATCAAGCACGTGGCCGGGGTCGAGCAGCGGTGGGCGCGGTTCGCGGTCGGCGGCGCCGACGCGATGAACGCCGATCCCGTCGACTGGGAGGGCCAGTTCCTGCTCGACCCCGACGAGTCGCTGGCCGGCCAGATCGCCCGCTACGAGGCCGTCGCCGCCGAGACCGACGCCCTGGTCGGCGAGCTCGACCTCGACGGCGACCACGCGCTGCCGCAGGCGCCCTGGTTCGAACCGGGCGCCCGCTGGACGTTCCGCCGCGTGCTCCTGCACATCCTGGCCGAGACCTCGCAGCACGCGGGCCACGCCGACATCATCCGCGAGACCATCGACGGTCAGAAGACCATGGGCTGACCGGCTCGACGATCAGGGCTTCACACCGACACCGCAGAACTGGTCGATCGCCGCGGGAGTGCCGAACGGGCTGGGGTCGGGCCGCCACAGCGGGCAGGACACCAGCCCGGGTTCGGCCAGCTCCAGCCCGCCGAAGAGCGCGGCCAGCTCTTCGGGGGTGCGGCTGCGCCCGGACGGCTTGCCGAACTCGTTCCACTGGCGGATCGCCTCGGCCATCCGGTCGCCGGTCACCTCGAGGGTCGGATGAGCGACGGCCAGGACGCTCCCGGACGGGAACGGCGCCAGCAGCGTGTCGATGATGTTCTTGGCGATGTCGTCGTCGAGCACGTGCCAGAGCACGCCGAGCATCGTCAGGCAGACGGGTTCGGTGAAGTCGAGGGTGCGGGACGCGCCGTCGAGGATCGCCTGCGGGTCGTACATGTCGGCGTCGAGGTAGTCGGTGACGCCTTCGGGCGCGCTGGTCAGCAGGGCGCGCGCGTGCACCAGGACCAGCGGGTCGTTGTCCACATAGACGATCTTGGATTCGGGGGCGACGCGCTGCGCGACCTCGTGGGTGTTGTCGGCCGTCGGCAGCCCGGTGCCGACGTCGAGGAACTGGCGGATGCCCAGCTCACGTGCGGCGAAGGTGACGGCGCGGCCGAGGAAGAGCCGGTCGGCGCGTGCCTGGACGACGATGTCGGGCAGCCCGGCCGCGATCTGGTCGCCCAGTTCGCGGTCCACGGCGTAGTTGTCCCGGCCGCCCAGCCAGTAGTCCCAGATACGGGCGGAGTGCGAGACCGTGGTGTCGATCAGGGGGGTCGGCATCGCTGGATCGGAGCTCAAGGTCGCCTCCTGTGGCGGGGTGATTACCGAGGAGCAAGTCCGTCCAAGATACGGCTAAACGTCCGCGATGGCAGGGAAACTCTTCGCGTATTCAACTTTCCGGCGGGGCGTCGAGAACGATGCCGAAGTGCTCGCGGTAGGCGGCCAGGACCGCGGCGTCATCGGCGAGCGGATGCTCGGTGCGCACTCCGTCCGCGGTGACGATCAGCCGGCGGCGCGAGAGGGTGGCGCGGCCCGTCGCGGTCCGGATCGAGCAGGTGTCGGAGCGGGTGAAGTGGGAATCGGGCGACGTCTGGTGGTACCAGCAGTGCGGGACGAAGTCCGACAGCGCGTAGGAGCGCGGATCGAGCTGGTAGGCGCCCGCGCCGTTCTCATGGACGTCCAGGAACTCGCCGTTCTCACGGATCTCGTAGTCGCCCGCCGGATCCTCCTGGACGCCGCGGACGCCGAGCCGCAGCGGCCGGTCGCTGAACGCGCCGAACCCGACGTCGACCAGGTACGGCTCGTCGAGGTCGACACGGAGCGCGAGATGGTCGAACGGCGCGCCGAGCAGCCCGTCGTCGTGGAAGACACGGCAGCACTGGAGCGTGACCCGGTAGCCGAGGCCGCGCAGCAGCTCCGCGAACAGCCCGTTGAGTTCGTAGCAGAAACCGCCCCGCCGCCCGGTGACGATCTTGTCGTACAGGGCCTCCGGGGTGAGGACGATCTTCTGTCCCAGCGCGATCGACAGATTCTCGAACGGCACGGCCCGCAGATGGGCGGCCTGGAGGGCGGCCAGCCCCACCGCGTCGGGGACGGCGGGCCGCTCCACGGAGATCCGGTCCAGATATGCGGCGATCTGCTCGTCTTCCACCGCTTCAGTCTGGCACCGCCGCGCCGTCACCGTCAGACGGGCGCCTCCGGCGTGATCGTCAACTGGACGACCTCGCCGGCGCGCAGCAGTTCCAGCGCGACGGGACGGCCGATGCTCTCGCGGCCGAGGTGGTCGTAGAGGTCGGCGCGCTCGTCGGCGGCCTGGCCCTGGATCGACAGGATCACATCGCCCATCACGAAGCCCGCCGCCGCGGCCCGCGCGCTGACCTTGACGACGGCCTGACGCGGCACCTGGTGCCCGTCCAGCTCGATGACGCGCGGCGCGATCCCGATCCCGAGCGACGCGCGGACCACCCGGCCGTGCACGATCAGCTCGGGCACCACGGTCCTGGCCGTCGCCGCGGTGACCGCGAACCCGATGTTGTCGGCTTCGTTCCTACCGGCCGTCGCGACCCCGATGACCAGGCCGTCGGCGTCGAAGACGGGGCCGCCCGAGTTGCCGGGGTTGATCGCGGCGTCGACCTGGATGCACCGTTCGATGGGCCGGGTCGTCATCTGGTGGTTGATGGTGCGGGCGAGCCCGCTGACGATCCCGATCGACACGCTCTCGGTCAGATAGCCGAGCGGGCTGCCGACGGCGAAGCAGAGTTCGCCGAGCCTGGCGGGCTCGTCGCGGAAACGGACGAAGTCCTTCGGCGGGTTCTCGAGCTGGAGGACGGCCAGATCGGTGTACTGGTCCAAGCCGAGGATCACGGCGTCCTGGTCGGGCAGGCCAGGCAGGGACGCGCGGATCGTCTTGTCGGAGTCGGCGACCACGTGGTAGTTGGTGACGACGTGCCCGACCGAGTCGATCAGGAAGCCGGATCCGGCGGAGCGGCTGTCGGGGTCGGACAGGGCGACGACCGAGGGCAGCACCCCGGCGATGAGCCGCGACAGATCGTCGCTGAACTGGCGGAGCAGCGACATCAGATCTCCACGGCCCGCTCGTGGTCGTCGTTGACGGCCTTCTCGCCGCCGAACTGCTTGCACAGGTCGTCGTCGAAGTCGTCGGCGAGGGTGGTGACGCAGTCAACGGCGAACCGCAGCTCCTCGATCTGCAGGTTCTCGGGGAGCAGTTCGGTCGAGAGTGTGACGATGTCGTGCTTGTGGAAGATCCGCGCGCCGAGGATCCCGGCGTTCAGCTCGTTGAGCTTCTCGTACAGTTCGGGGCTGGCGGGGACGCCCCTGAGCACCTCGGCGAAGATCCGCACCCGGGTGGTCTCGCCGGACTGGCTGACCCGCACGTAGGCGACGGAGCTGCCGCTGCGGATCGGCACGTCGCCATCACTGTCGATCTTCAGATCCTCGGTCCGCAGGACCTCCTTGAGCAGCTTCTCCACATAGGCACGGGCCATCTCGACATAGGACATGAGTCCGGATTCTACGGATTCGTCGTGATCATCGCGTCGAGAAGAAAAACTTCGGCCGGGATGTCGATCCGCGGACCGCCCGCTCGACGCAGGGGTAAGGAACACCCACAACGGCAAGGAGAAGGACATGCAGAAGATCACGACCTTCCTGTGGTTCGACGGCAAGGCCGAAGAGGCCGCCGAGTTCTACACGACCCTGTTCGACGACTCCAAGATCCTCGACGTCCAGCCGTGGGCCGACGGCGGGCCCTACCCGTCCGGGACGGCCATGGTCGTCGAGTTCCAGCTCGCCGGCCAGCGCTACCAGGCGCTCAACGGCGGGTCGAACTTCACCTTCAACGAGGCCATCTCGCTGCTGGTCGACTGCGACGACCAGGCTGAGGTCGACCGGCTCTGGGACGCGCTGACGGCGGACGGCGGCGAGGAGTCGCAGTGCGGCTGGCTCAAGGACCGGTACGGGCTGTCCTGGCAGATCGTCCCGCGGGCGCTCCAGTCCTGCCTCGCCGGGCCCGACCGGGAGGGTGCGGCCCGCGCCATGCAGGCGATGCTCGGAATGCGCAAGCTCGACGTCGCCGCGCTCGAGGCCGCCTACAAGGGCTGATCCGTCCGCGTTCCGAGGCCCGCTCCCTGATCAGGGGGCGGGCTTCGCCGTGTAGCGGGCGAAGAACAGGTCGAGCACGCCGCCGGTGACGTCCAGGGGGGCTGGCGCGGCGGCGATCTGCTGGCTGACCAGCCCCGCGACCAGCACCGACAGCACGGACGAGCCGTCGTCCTCGGCCGCGTCGGGGGCCAGCCGGCCGGCCGCGACCTCGGCGAGGAGCGCGTCGCGCAGCAGGTTCAGCGCCGCGACGGCCGGATCCGCGGCCTCCGGCGACGGGTACAGGCCCGGCGGCCGCCAGAACATCAGCCGCGCCCGTTCCGGATGGCGTGAAGTCCACTCCACCAGGCCCGTGACGGCCGTCCTGAGCCCGTCGGCTCCCGTCAGGGCGTCCCGGAGCGAGCGTGCGCTGTCGGCGAAGAGCGCGTCGAGCAGCGCCGCCTTCGACGGGAAGTACTCGTACAGCGACGGGGTCCGCATCCCGATCCGCCGGGCGACCGCGCCGAGCCCGAGCTCCCCTTCTTCGGCGAGCACCGCGATCCCGGCGGCGATGATCCTGCCGACCGTCGCCGCCCGCCGTTCCGCGCGCCCGTCCACCGCTCCCCCTAACACCGTTAGGGAGAGCGTATCCCTAACGCCGTTAGGCGCCGGGCAGTTTGTTGGCCGTGCCGCCCGCGCCCACCAGACCGGGGTCGCCCGCCTCGGCCCACCGCTCGTCGAAACCGCGCAGCAGCTTGGCGGCCTGCCGGGTGACGACCGCGGGGACGACCGGCCGCGCGAGCTTCATCGCGGGCAGCCACCACTGGCCGTACACGGCGGCCTTGCGCCGCAGGATCCCCGCGACCAGCCGGTCGACGGTCGGTTCGAGGGGGTAGGTCCGGTTGGCCGGGTAGGGCAGCCCGGCGCGCAGCTCGCGCATCACGGGGTGCTCGTCGGCGCCGCGCACCATGTCGGTGTCGGTCCAGCTCAGGTAGCCGACCCCCACCTTGACGCCCTGGTGGGCGACCTCGGCGCGCAGGCAGTGCGCGAACGCCTCGACCCCGGCCTTGCTGGCGCAGTAGGCGGCCATCATCGGCGACGAGCAGAGCGCGGCCAGCGACGCGACCTGGAAGAAGTAGCCCTTGCTGCGGCGGAGCGCCGGCAGGAAGGCGCGCGCGGTGCTGGCGCTGCCGAGCAGGTTGACCTGGACGACCATGTTGAAGGTCCGCGGGTCGGACAGCTCGACGGGCCCGCCGGTCGCGATCCCCGCGTTGGCGACGACCACGTCGATCCGGCCGAACTCCTGCTCGATCTCGGCCGCGACCACGGCGAGCGCGGTGTCGTCGGTGACGTCCACCTCCCAGAACCGGGCCTTGCCGCCGATCGACTTGGCGACCCGCTCCAGCTCGGCGGGCTCCAGCCCGAGGAGCGCGAGGTCGAAGCCTTTGGCGGCGAGCCGCCCGGCCAGCAGTTCACCGAGTCCACGGGCCGCGCCCGTCACCACCGCTACAGGCATGACTTCTTCTCTCCTTGCCAGTCACAACTGGGACAGTGAGGAGAGTAAGGCATATCTGACGGGCTAGCTAGACCCTTCGTCCAATGAGCCGGTGCGACGCTTCAGCTCGTCCCTGATCCGCCGGTCCATCGCCCGCCCGAAATGCTCGTCCGCGACGGCCCGAGCCACCGGCCGCAGCCGCTCGACGGTCGCCGCCAGCTCGTCCGCGGGCCGCTCCACCAGGTAGGTCTCCGCCAGCCGGACGAAACTGAACGCCATCCGGTCGAACGCCGCCTCCAGCTCCCAGCTCACCGCGAGCACCGCCGACAGCGGCACCCCGGCCCGCACCAGCTCGACCGTCGCGTCCAGCAGCCGGGCGCTGGTGTGCACGAACCTGTCGCCCTCCACCCGGACGTACCCCAGCTCGACGGCCTCGGCCAGCACCTGCGGCGTCAACTGGTCGCCGAACAGGTCGGCGGCCTCCGCCAAGGTCATCTCGACGGTCTTCTGCTCCGACCACGGATCCCCGGCCGCGAACGCGTAGCCCAGCAGCTCGGTGACGTCACGGCCCTCACCGGCGGCGGCGAGCAGCTCCTCGATCCCGTCGAGCCG
Source organism: Actinocorallia lasiicapitis (assembly GCF_054778695.1). Classification (NCBI taxonomy): domain Bacteria; kingdom Bacillati; phylum Actinomycetota; class Actinomycetes; order Streptosporangiales; family Thermomonosporaceae; genus Actinocorallia; species Actinocorallia lasiicapitis. Next base: position 9,279 of record NZ_BAAGZI010000071.1, on the reverse strand, counting down.
GTAGCCGCGCTCCAGCAGCCCGGCGATCAGCCGGAGCCGATCCAGATGGGCCGGGGAGTACCAGCCGACCCGGCCCGCCCTGCGCGGCGGCGGCAGCAGCCGGCGCTCCTGGTAGTAGCGGAGGGTCCGCACCGGGATCCCCGCCTCACGCGCCAGCTCCTCGATGCGGTACTCGTCCACGCGGCAGACCATACCAACCACCGGTGCGCGTATGTTACTCTGCGAAAGAGGCCGGAAATTTCGCCTCCATTCCCTCGGCGCGAAGCCGATCTGCACCACCGCGAAAAACACACGAGAACTGATCTCCTTTTTCGCGCTTCCCTCCGCCGTCACCAGGCGTTTCTTCGTCGTGCCCCTATTCCGGCACGCCCATCACCCCCCAAGGAAAACCCCATGAGCATCACCACACACGAAAAGCAGACCGCTGAATCCGCGGTCTTCACCGTCGCCGGAATTCTCGCCGTCGACGAACAGAACGCCTATGTCAGGGTCAACGGCCACACGCCGTCCCCCGGCGACGTCCAGGTCCCCCTGGCCATGGTCCGCAAGCACGGGCTCAGGGCCGGAGACGACATCGTCGGCACCGCCCGCAACCAGCGCGGCCGCGCCGTCCTCGTCTCGGCGCCCACCATGCCGCGACGGCCGCGGTTCGCCGAACTGACCCCGATCTTCCCCGACGAGCGGTTCACGCTCGGCCCCGACCCGATCGGCCGGATCATCGACCTGGTCGCGCCGATCGGCAAGGGCCAGCGCGGACTGATCGTCGCACCGCCCAAAGCCGGAAAGACGATCATCCTGAAGTCCCTGGCCAGGGCGATGACCGTCAACCACCCCGAGACCCACCTGATCATCCTGCTGGTCGACGAGCGGCCCGAAGAGGTCACCGACCTGCGCAGGAGCGTCCCCGGCGCCGAGATCATCGCCTCGACGTTCGACCGGCCGCCGGCCGAGCACCTGGCCGTCTCCGAACTGGCCGTCGAACGGGCCAAGCGCCTCGCCGAACAGGGCCGTGACGTCGTCATCCTGCTCGACTCGCTGACCAGGCTCGGCCGCGCCCACAACCTGGCCGCCCCCAACTCCAGCCGGATCCTCGCCGGCGGCGTCGCGGCCTCCGCGCTCTACCCGCCCAAGAAGTTCTTCGGCGCCGCACGCAACCTCGAAGAGGGCGGCTCGCTGACCATCCTCGCCACCGCCCTCGTCGAGACCGGCTCCCGGATGGACGAGGTGTTCTTCGAGGAGTTCAAGGGCACCGGCAACATGGAACTGCGGCTCAGCCGCAAACTCGCCGAACGGCGGCTGTTCCCCGCGATCGACCTCGCCGCCTCCTCGACCCGCCGCGACGAACTGCTGATCCCGCCCGCCGAACTCGCGAAGGCGTCCCGGCTGCACGGGATGCTCGCCGCGCTCGACGACGTCCAGGCGATGGAACTGCTGCTCGGCAAGGTCAAGGCGACGGCTTCCAACGCCGAGATCCTCGCCGAACTGCCCGGCTGACGACGTCACAGTGACATATTCCGGCTAACGCATCGCTTATCGGTGTATGGCCACACCTCTGCAGGCGAGCGACCCCCGTCAACTCGGCGCCTACTGGCTGGCGTCACGGCTGGGCGCCGGCGGCCAAGGCGTCGTCTACGAGGGTTACGACGCCCAGGGCACCAGGGTCGCGGTCAAAGCGCTGCACAACGAACTCGTCACCGACGACTTCCGGCACGCGCTCCGCAAAGAAGTCGAGACGCTCAACCAGGTTGCCTCCTTCTGCACGGCCCGGATCATCGCGACCGACCTCGACCATCTGCCGCCGTACATCGTCAGCGAGTACGTGCCGGGCCCCGACCTGCAGACCTGGGTGGAGCGGAACGGCGCCTACACCTCCGACGAGCTGTACCGGCTGGCCATCGGCATCGCGACCGCGCTGTCGTCGATCCACCGGGCCGGGGTCGTGCACCGCGACATGAAACCCGCGAACGTCCTGCTCGGCCCGGACGGCCCCCGCGTCATCGACTTCGGCATCGCCAAGACCGAGGAGATGTCGCGCAGCGCCACCGGCAACCTCAAGGGCACGCCTCGCTGGATGGCGCCCGAACTGTTCCTCGGCCAGCGCGCCACACCCGCCGTCAACGTCTGGGCGTGGGGCGCGATCGTGCTGTTCTGCGCGACGGGCCGCCCCCCGTTCGACGGCGAAAGCCTCCCCTCGCTCATGCACCAGGTGCTCAACACCGAGCCGGAGACCCATTTCCTGTCCGAGCCGCTCCGCGGTTTCGTGGAGCGCGCCCTGTCCCACGAGCCGGCGAACCGGCCGTCACCGCAGGAGATCCTGGTCGGCCTGATCGGCGGCGAGGCCCGTGATCCGCTGGAGGCCGGCAAGGACGCGGCGGCGAGCCTGCAGCCGTCGGCGGCGCTGCCTCCGTCGCTGGCCGAGCTGGCGGAGGGCGTCTACCGGCAGCTCGACCCGCACGCGCAGGAGGCCGTGCCGCGGGTGCTGCTGCGGATGGTCGCGGCCCGCCCGGACGCCGCCGACACGCTCCGCAACGTCGCCATCGGCGAGTTCTCCGGCGACGAGGTCGAATCGCGGACCGTCCAGCGGATCCTCAACAGCCTCGGCGAGGCGGGCCTGCTGCACAGCGACGGCCACACCATCGGCATCGGCACCCCCGCCCTGATCCGCGCGTGGCCGCGGATGCGCGACTGGGTGGCGTCCGAACGCGACGGCCTCACCCTCCACCACTCCCTCGCCGACGCCGCCCGCTTCTGGGACTCCCACGGCCGCAAACCGGGCGACCTCTACCAGGGCTCCACCCTCGACCAGGCCCTCACCTGGGCCGCCACCGGCCGCCGCCAGCTCACCCTGAACCTGGTCGAACGCGCCTTCCTCGACGCCTCCGTCACCAAGACCAGAACCACGGCCCGCAACCGCAGACTCACCCTCGCCACCGTCTCCGCCGCCCTGGTCCTCGCCCTGGTCGCGGGCGCCGCCGCCGGAATCCAAAGCCTCAACCTCAGCAGGACCAACACCAAGGTCGCCACCCAACGCGACACCGCCACCGGCGCCCAGCTGGCCGCCAAAGCCGTCGCCCTGCGCCGTATCGACCCGCACCTCGCCCGCAGGCTCGCCATCGCGGGAGTGTCGCTCGCCCCGGAGAGCATGGACGCCCGCAGCGCGGTCACCACGCTCTACCACCAGTGGGAGCAGTTCATCTTCGTGCCGCCGGGCGTCGACAACGGCTGGTCGGTCGACAGCGACCAGACCGGCCATCTGCTGGTCTTCCTGCAGAACCGCACCGTGAAGATCGTCGACGCCGACGCCAGGTCGATCGTCCGGGAGTTCGAGGTCGAGGGCGACAAGCCGATCATCCAGTACGACCTGTCCGACGACGGGCGGGTGCTGGCCGTCAACAACGGCGGGATCACCCGGTTCTTCGACGTCGGCACCGGGCAGCAGACCGGCGCCATCCAGATGGAGCTCAGCAAGCTCGGCGCACCACTCGAACTCAGCCCCAAAGGCACCTACCTGACGCTGCACGCGGGACGGAACTTCGTGGTCTGGGAGGTCGCCGGCGGCAAGATGCTGATCGACTCCCGGGACGAATACCGCCAGATCGCGATCTCACCGAACGAGAACCTCGTCATCGCCGCGTACGAGGACAAAGTGACGTGGTGGAGCATCAAGGAGCGCAAAAAGATCAAGGGCCCGAAACTCGCCCTGGTGAAGCGCGGCAGCAACATCGACGCGCTGACCGTCAGCCCCGACAGCGCCTACCTCGGGCTGCACGCGGGCAACGAACTCCAGATCTACGACACCAAGAAGTTCCTCGGCCGCGCCTTCGGCGCCCCCGACGGCGACAGCGCCGACGTGCGCTTCAGCTCCGACTCCAAGTACGTCGCCTACGACCACACCCTCTGGAGCACCGAAGGGTTCGACCGCGACCCGCTCCTCGTCTACAAACGCGACCTCTGCGGACTGCAACGGTTCGGCCCCGACGACAAGAGCCTGCGCTGCGTCGACACCGACGACGCCGTGAACTCCATCGACGTCAGCGCCTTCACCCGTCCGCTGCAGCTCACCAAGCTCGGGTTCAGCCCGTCGTCGGCGCTGAGCAAGGACGGCACGACCCTCGCCGTCGACAACGAAGGCGGCATCGACATCTGGGACCCGGTCACCAAGCAGAAACGGAACACCCTGCCGATCGGGCCCGACTCCGCGAGCAGCAGCCTGCTCTACGGCTACTGGCTGTCGCCCGACGGCAGAACCCTCGCCAACGGGCACGAGAACGGCACGATCGACCTCTGGGACGTCCCCACCGCGACCAAACGGATCACCATCCAGACGGGCGCGCCGTTCAGCGGCAAACCCATCGCCGGGATCTCCCCCGACGGCAAGGTCCTCGCCGTGTCCTGGAGCCGCTCCGGCGGGCCGACCCTGCTCCAGCTCTGGGACACCGCCACCGGAAAACTCCTCAAGGAGAACTCCGGCCAGGTCGCGGCGAGCTTCAGCTTTGGCTCGAACAGCGTCCTGTTCCGGCAGGTCGTCTTCAGCGCGGACGGCAGGAGCGTCTTCGCCGGAGACGACCAGGGGCTCGTCGAGGTGCCGTCGGGGAAGGTCCTGATCGGCCCCGAACGCGGCGTCAACGGTGAGGCGACCAGCAAGGACGGCACCACGGCCTGGCTGTACGGGGTCCGCATCTACTTCCTCGACCGCGAGTTCCGGCGCATCGGGCCGGGGATCCGCGCCGGGGTCAGCGTCGTCGACAAGAGGGCCGCGTTCTCCCCTGACGGCCGGCTGCTCGCGACCACCGACCCGAAGGGCCACGTCCTGCTCTGGGACGTCAAGGAGCAGCGCCCCTACGGCATCCCCCTCACCGGCCACCTCGGCGCCGACCCCGGCTTCGACCTGCACAGCCTCGGCTTCACCCCCGACGGCTCCTCCGTCATCTCCCTGGGTGAGGACGGCCTCCTCGTCACCCATCTCATCGACCCGAAGAAGATCAGAGAGGAGCTCTGCCGAACCGACGGCGCCCTCACCGAGCAGGAGTGGAAGCAGCACGTCCCCGACGTCCCCTACCGCGCGACCTGCTGACGCAGCGCCCGCCCGTTCGACCACTCAGGCCGCGTCGGCGGCCTGGTTCCGCCTGCCCGGATGGCCATCGCCGGGGGGGTTGACGGGGTTGGCTAATGAGATTAGCTTTATGGCTATCGCTATGAGCCTGGAGGTCGGTATGAGTGAGTTTCTTGAGGTCGCGGGTGGGCGGATCGCTTATGAGGTGGTGGGGGAAGGGCCGCTTGTCGTGCTTTCGCATGGGATCGGGGATCGGCGGGAGGTGTTCCGGTTTCTGGCGCCGCTGATCGCCGCGGCGGGGTACCGGGTGGCCGTCGCCGATCTGCGGGGGCATGGGGAGTCGAGCCTCGGGTGGGCGGGGATCAGCCGGACGGACGTGGCCGGGGATCTCCTCGCGCTGGTGCGGGAACTGGGCGGGCCCGCGGTGATCGTCGGGCATTCACTGTCGGGTGGGGCGGCGACGATCGCCGCCGCGAGCGCGCCGCAGGACGTGTGCGGGATCGTCGAGCTGAACCCGTTCACACTGACCCAGGCCGTCGACTTCAAGGGGCTGTTCGGGGTGGCGCGGTACCGGAAGGGAATGAGCAGGCTCATGAGGACGATGATCTTCAAGAGTCTCGGGCAGTGGCGGAAGTACCTGGACGTCGCGTATGCGACCAAGCCCGCCGACTACGACCGGTACATGGCGGAGTTGGCGGCGAAGCTGCGGGAGCCCGGCCGGTTCGCGGAGTTCCTGAAGACCGGGAAGTCGACCCCCGCCGACGCCCACGCACGCCTGGCCGACGTGCGGTGCCCCGCACTGATCGTCATGGGGCTGGACGACCCCGACTTCGCCGACCCCCGACGCGAGGGCGAGAAGATCGTCGCGGCGCTGCCGGACGGGCTCGGCTCGCTCGCGGTCGTCGAGCACGGCGGCCACTACATCCACGCGGAGCAGCCCGAACGGGTCGCGGAGCTCATTCTGCCGTTCCTGCGGGAGCACGCGCGTGGCTAGGGCCGGGCTCTCCAAGCCGGAGGTGATCGCGGCCGGGGCGCGGCTCGCCGACGATGTCGGCTACGCGAACCTGGCGATGGCGCCGCTCGCCGAACGGCTCGGCGTCAAGACCCCGTCGCTGTACAAGCACGTCGACGGGCTGGCCGACCTGCAGCGCGGGATCGCGATCCTCGCGATGACCGAGCTCGGCGACGCGCTCCGCGACGCACTCCAGGGCCGGTCAGGACGCGACGCCTTGGAGGCGTTCGCCCTGACGTTCTGCGGCTGGGTCGCCGACCATCCGGGACGCTACGCCGCGACCATCGCCGTCCGCCACTCCGACGACCCCGACCATCCGGACGACCCGCTGCTCGCCGTCAGCCTGCGGGTGGCCGACTCCGTCAAGGCGGTGCTCCGCGGCTACGACCTGCCCGAAGACCGGCTGAACGACGCCACCCGCCTGCTCCGCTCCCTGTTCCACGGCTTCGCCGACCTTCAGGCGGCGCGCGGCTTCCAGTGGAAGGGCGATCCCGCCGCCACCCTCGACTGGATGGTCGACTTCCTCGACCGGGCCCTGCGCACGGCCCCCTGATCGGCGGTCACCAGTCTTCGTCGGCGGGCTCCTCGGGCAGGGGGATCTCCTCATCGAAGGCGGCCACACGCGCCGGGGCACGGCGGTCGGCGACCGGGGCGCGCGGCTGCGGAGGCGCGGCGTCGGAATAGTCGGCGAGGGCGGCCAGCAGGGACTCGCCGAAGCGCTCCAGCTTGGCCTCGCCCACCCCGGAGATCGAACCGAGCTCGGTGCGGTTCGCGGGGCGGCGGACGGCGAACTCGCGGAGCGTCGCGTCATGGAAGATCACGTAGGCGGGGACGCCGCGCTCCTTCGCCTGAGCGGCACGCCAGGCCCGCAGATGCTCGAAGAGCGGCTGCGCCTCGGCCGGGAAGTCCACCGGGACGGCGGGCTTCTTCGTCTTGGCGGCGGCGGTGCGGGTGCGTTCGGGTTCGCGGCGCATCAGGACGTCGCGGCGGCGGCCGAGCACCTCGGCGCTCGCGTCGGTGAGGACGAGGGTGCCGTAGTCGCCCTCCACCCCGAGCAGGCCCTGGGCCAGGAGCTGCCGGACGACACCCCGCCATTCGGCCTCGCCCAGCTCCGTGCCGATCCCGAAGACCGTCAGCTCGTGGTGCCGGTACTGGGTGACCTTGTCGGTGGTCTTGCCAAGCAGCACGTCGATGATCTGGCCGGCGCCGAACTTCTGGTTCCGCTCGTTCTTCAGCCGGTAGACGGCCGACAGGAGCTTCTGCGCGGCGGTCGTGCCGTCCCAGGACTCGGGCGGGGTGTCGCAGGTGTCGCAGTTTCCGCACGTCACCGGATCCTGCTGGCCGAAGTAGGCGAGCAGCCGCGCCCGGCGGCAGGTGACCGTCTCGCAGAGGGCGAGCATCGCGTCGAGGTGCAGGGTGAGGGCGCGCCGGTGCGCGAAATCCCCCTCGGACGAGTCGATCATCTTCCGCTGCTGGACGACGTCGGCGAGCCCGTAGGCCATCCAGGCCGTGGACGGCAGCCCGTCGCGGCCCGCACGGCCCGTCTCCTGGTAGTAGCCCTCGATCGACTTCGGCAGATCGAGATGGGCCACCAGCCGGACGTCCGGTTTGTCGATGCCCATCCCGAAAGCGATGGTCGCGACGACGATCAGCCCGTCCTCGCGAAGGAACCGGGACTGGTGCCGGGCACGCACGTCCGCGGGCAGGCCCGCATGGTACGGAACAGCCGCGACGCCATTGTTGACCAGGAACTCCGCCGTCTTCTCGACCGAGGCGCGCGAAAGGCAGTAGACGATCGCCGCGTCGCCCTGGTGCTCGGTGCGGAGCAGTTCGAGGAGCTGCCGCTGCGGATTGTTCTTGGGGACGATCCGGTACTTGATATTGGGCCGGTCGAAGCTGGCGACGAAATGCCGGGCGTTCACCAGATCGAGCCGCTGCGCGATCTCGGTATGGGTCGCTTCGGTGGCGGTGGCCGTCAGCGCGATGCGGGGGACGTCGGGCCAGCGCTCGTGCAGCACCGACAGACCGAGGTAGTCAGGCCGGAAATCGTGGCCCCACTGGGACACGCAGTGCGCCTCGTCGATCGCGAACAACGAGATCTTGCCGCGCTCCAGCAGCCGCAGCGTGCCCTCGCCCCCGAGCCGTTCCGGCGCCAGATACAGCAGGTCGAGCTCGCCGGAGACGAACGCCCGCTCGACCTCCCGCCGCTGGTCGGAGCTGAGCGTGGAGTTGAGGAACGCCGCGTTGACACCCGCCGCCTTCAACGCGTCGACCTGGTCCTGCATCAGGGCGATCAGCGGCGAGACCACCACCCCGACCCCCGGCCTGACCAGCGCGGGGATCTGGTAGCACAGCGACTTGCCGCCGCCCGTGGGCATCAGGACGAGCGCGTCGCCGCCCGCCACGACATGGTCGATGATCTCCTGCTGGCCGGGCCGGAAGGAGTCGTAGCCGAACACCCGGCTGAGGACGGCGAGTGCCTGATCGGGGGAAGTCACCACGTCAGTGTATGGAGCTCCCCCGACATTCACCCGAGTACCTGTGGATAACCCGCGTTACAGGGTGTCGAGCAGGGCCTGGAGCTCATCGAAAGTGATGAACCCGTCATGATTGACGTCCGCGCGCTCGAAGAACTCCTGCGTCTCGGCCTTGCTCCACGTCAATCCGAGTTCTTCGAGGACAAGCGTGAATCCGACCAGATCCAGCTTGCCGTTCTCCTGGGCGTCGACGGTCCGGAACGCGGTGAGCACGCCTTCGACGGTCAATGCAGACTCCTTTTCGCTGGCTGATCATCGCATCATGACACAGCGAGTGATCCTCGACATGGCATAACCGGGCGACGCGCGGGGATGTGCTCGTCATGGGGTTGACCGAAATGGATCAGGATGCGTTCGACCGGGTGGCGAGATCCAAGCTCACGGGCCTGGAGAACGTCCTGCCGCGGCTGTCGCACGCCGCCGATCACAGTGTGCTCTGGTTCACCACGGCGGCGGCGCTGGGAGCGTCGGGCCGGCCGTCGTGGCGGCGCGCCGCGCTCCGCGGGGTGATCGCGATCGGGCTGGCCAGCCCCGCGGTCAACCTCGTCGGCAAACAGCTCTTCCGGCGGCGCAGACCACGGGTGCATCTGGTGCCGCGGGTACGGATCCATCGCCTGCCCACCTCGCCGTCCTTCCCTTCGGGGCACTCCGCGAGCGCCGCGGCGTTCGCGCCGGCC
>NZ_BAAGZI010000070.1:0-20449 GCF_054778695.1 Actinocorallia lasiicapitis | reverse complement strand
GGGCGGTCAGCGGGAGGGCGCCGGGGCCCGCGTTGTCGTGGGCGCGGCGCAGCAGCGACCAGTAGGAGCCGCCGCGGCCGTCCGGGCTCAGGGCCAGGGTCGCGGCCAGGTTCAGCTCGGTCGGGGTGTTCTCGCGGCGCCAGCGGTGGCCGTCCCAGCGCAGGGCGAACGGGATCACCTTGTCGACCGGGTCGGCGTCCAGGCCGTTGGCGCGGTCCCACCAGATCTCGCCGGCGATCCGGACGTCGCGCCGTGAAATCGCCGTGACGTCCGTGAGCCTGACCTCCTGGGTGATCGTGCCGGGCGCGGCGGGCTCGTTCGGCACGGTCTTGGGCAGGATGTCGCGCGGCAGCGCCTTCGGGACGATCCGCTGCCAGCCCTTGGCGGTGCGGTGCAGCAGCCGGGCCCGCCCGTCGCGGGTCCCGCCGATCGCCCAGAGATCACGCGACGACGTCCCGGCGAGCCGGACGTTCTGGACGACCGGCTTCACCGTCTTCCAGGAACGCCCGTCGAACCGCAGCGCCCGGCTGGCGGTTCCGCCCGTGGGTTCCAACGTCAGCCAGACGTCCTTGGGCCCGAAGACCTCGAGGCTTCCCGCCCAGAACCTGCCCTTCCAGGTCTTCACGGTCTTCCAGCGGGAGCCGTCGAACCGCAGCAGGTAGGAGCCGCCGTCCCCCGCGCCGACCGCCCACACGTTCCGCGGTGAACTGCTGTCGGCCTGCAGGATCTCACCCGTGAGCTTGGGCAGGGCGAACCGCTTCCACGAGCGGCCGTCCCAGCGGAGGGCGACGGGGCGGCCGTGCTCGGCCTTCGCGCCGCCGAACGCCCAGGCGTCGTTCTTCGCCGTCGCCTCGATCGTGTTGATGAGGAACGGTTTGCGGGTCAGGTCGAGGGAGGTGTCCCAGACCGGGCCGGTGCTGGGCGCGAGCAGGGCGAGAACGAGGAGATGTTTCACGGGAATCCTTGCAGAGGGGGCCCGCACGGGCGGGCCCCACGGGTGTTCAGATCAGTTACTGCGGAGAATGACGCCGTCGGTGTCCCACTGCCCTTGGACGGCTCCGGCCATCCACAAGACGCGCGAACCGGGGGTCGTCACGATCGCATCGGTGGAGACGACCTTCTTCGGCAGGACCACACGCCGCCACGAGCCCGAAGCGGTCTTGTGGAAGAGCGCGATGTCCGGAGTCCACTCCGGCGGCAGCTCCTCGAAATAGAGCGGGAAGTTGTCGACGGACAGGTAGCCGCCACCGCGGCCGTCCGGCCAGTGAGCACGCAGATTCCAGCCCTTGAGACCCTGAAGCGAGACCGGACGCCAGCTCCCGTTCACACCCGTGACCAGGGAGGTCTCCAAGGTGCCGCGGTTCGCCGCGGTCGCGCAGAGCGGGCCGCGCCAGGTCTCGGCCAACACGGTCAGCTTGCCCTTGCGGGCGGAGAAACTGGCGATCGACGAGCTGACGCCGTCCCGGTCCTTGGTGGGGATCACCTCGGCGGGCAGGGCGCGTCCGTACCGGACCGAGGTCCAGCCGCCGCCACTCCAGCGGTAGATCTCTGGAGTGCCCTTCTTGTCATAGGAGGACACCCAGACGTTCTTCCCCTCGACGGTGGCGTCCATGACGATCGGAGTGTTGGTCGAACGCCACTTCTTGCCGTCGAAACGGAGCATGACCTGGCGGCCCGTCCGGACGTTGTCACCGAAGATCAGCGCCTCTTTGGCGCCCCGAGCCTTGATCATCCACGGGATGACGTCCTTGAGCGCCTTGACGACCTTCCAGCGCCCGCCCGACCAGCGCAGCACCTTCGCGGGTTTCTTGATGACCGGGTTGTCGCCCTTCGCCGTCACGCCGTCGAGTGCGCTGCGGGCCCGCGCCGAGGCGACCCGCCCGGCCCTGGCCTTGGCGGCCGGGGTGCGGTAGCCGCCCGGCTCGCACTCGTTCGGCAGCTCAGGCATGGCGGGGTAGCGGTAGTCGCCGTCGAAGAATGTCCAGGCGTTCGACGGGGTGGACGCCGTGAGCGTCCCGCCGCCGTAGTACTCGCTCTCCGGGTTGAAGTTCGTCTTCACGCCCTTCGGGAACGGCGCGGACCGCCACTTGCGACCGTCGAAGTGGTACGAGAGGAGCTGGCCCTTCTTCGAGCCCGTCCGGAGGCCGAACGCCCAGACGGACTTCGGGCCGCCCGCGGCGATCTGGGTGAACTGCTCGGAGCCCGCCAGATTCGTCCGCTTGACGATCTTCCAGGGGGAGGGGGGCGCGGCCTGCGCGGCGGCGGGGGCCAGCAGGGCGACGGCAAGTGCGGCCGTCAGCGTGGTGCGGAGTCTCATGCCTTGCCTCGCAGAGCGATCACGCCGTCTTCGTCCCAGTCGCCCTGCTTCGCTCCGGCGGCCCAAAGCGAGGACGAGGTGCCGGGAACAACGGCGAACCCGGTGAGCATCACGGAGCGGGAAAGCTGCTGGCTGCTCCACTTGCCCTTGGCGGACAGGCGGAAGAGCGCAGGCTTGCCGTCATAGGTCGGCACATAGAGGCCACCCTTGCCGTCAGCGGAGAACGTGCCGCCCATAAAGATGCTGAACGGGCTGAAGCTCTTCGGCAGCGCGATCGACCGCCAGGTCCGGCCGTCGCCTGCGAACAGGTTCGACTGCCAGTCGGCGTCCTCCTGGCAGAGCTTGGCGGTCATCGTGGCGGAGGCCACATAGATCCGGCCCGAAGAGGCCGTGACCGACGTGAGCAGCGACATCGTGCCCGCTTTGTCCTTGGTCGGCATCACGAACGCCGGGACCTGCGGGGGCGTGCGGTCCTTCCAGCCCTTGGCGGACTGCTCGACCAGGCGGTAGTAGCCGTCCTTCTGGCCGGCCGTGATCGCCCAGACGGAGCGCTTGGACTTGACCGCGGTGATGACCAAATTGGGCAGCGCGGACTTCTTCCAGCTCTTGCCGTTGAAGCGCCAGGCGGCCGGGCCCTTCTTGTCCACGCCGAAGACCCGGACGTCCTTCGGCCCGAAAGCGACCACGTCCATGATCAGAGCGGACTTGAAGGTCGCGCCGACCGTCCACTTCTTGCCGTTCCAGCGGAGCAGGCGGGACGGCGGCTCGGCGGCGCGTCGCGCGTTGCCGGCGGCGGCCTTGAGCTGGCGGAGCCGGGCCTGCGCGCCGAACTGCGGCGACACGCTGCGCGTCCGGGAATCACTGGTTTCCGGGCAATCGTCCTCAGCCCCAGGGTCGATCGGGCCGGTGGACTCCAGCAGCGAGAAGTTACCGGGGACGACCGCGTAGACGTTGCTCGCCGAGGAGTAGTCGACGTCGGCGATGAAACCCTTGGTGGCGACCTTGGGCAGCGCGGTCTTCGCCCACTTCTTTCCGTCATAGCGGTAGACGTACGGGTTCTCCCGCTCGGCGCCGCGGCTGCCGAACGCGAACGCCGACTTTCGGCTGGGCGCGATGACGGCCGAGAAGCCGTCCTGGCCGCGCAGGTTCGTGGTCTTCACCACTTTGAACGGCTGCGGGGCGGCGGCATGGGCCGGAGCGGGGAGCAGTCCCAGCGCCAGGGCGGCGATGGGAACGGCGGCGCGGATCATGTGTCTCCTGAGGAGGCGGGTAAAGAAGTCGTCAAAGAGTGCCATACGGCAGCAAATCGGAATCGGCATCGCAGCAGGTGAAGGAGTTGTGCGGAGCGTCCACATTCTGGACGCGGTGGTCTCGACCTCGGCCACTGCCGGTAGCGTGTCCACCAGCATGGAACGGACACTGCTGATCACTCTGACAGGCCGCGACCGCCCCGGGGTCACCTCGCGGCTGTTCGGCACGCTCACTGCCTTCCCTGTCGAGGTCGCCGACGTCGAACAGGTCGTGATCCGGGGCAATCTGGTCCTCGGGGTGCTGCTGACCTATAGCTCCGGCATCGACTCACTGATCGACTCCGTGGAGAAGGTCGCCGACGATCTCGAAATGGTCGTCGAGATGTCGACCGGCGGCAGCAAAGTCCCCAAGAGCAAGAAGGGCAAGCTGCACGTCACCGTGCTCGGCAGCCCGCTCAAGCCCGACGCCATGGCCGGCGTCGCCGGGAAGATCGCCGCGCATGGCGCGAACATCGACCGGATCGAACGGCTCGCCAGCTACCCGGTCACCGCGATCGAGCTGGCCGTGTCCGGCGCCGACCCGAAGGGCCTGCGCGCCGCCCTCGCGACGGTCGCCGCCGAACTCCAGGTCGACATCGCCGTGCAGAAAGCCGGCCTGATCCGCAAGTCCAAGCGCCTCATCGTGATGGACGTCGACTCCACCCTGATCCAGGGTGAGGTCATCGAGCTGCTCGCCGAACACGCCGGTCAGCTCGACAAGGTCGCCGAGATCACCGAGGCCGCGATGCGCGGTGAACTCGACTTCGAAGGCTCGCTGCGGGAGCGTGTCGCCCTGCTGGCCGGGCTCGACGCGTCCGCGATCGACGCCGTCCGCGACAGGATCCAGCTCTCCTCAGGCGCCCGCACCCTGGTCCGCACCCTGAAGCGGCTCGACTACAAGTTCGCGATCGTCAGCGGCGGCTTCACCCAGATCACCGACTCGCTCGTCGCCGACCTCGGCATCGACTACTCCGCGGCCAACACCCTGGAGGTCGAGAACGGGGTGCTGACGGGACGCGTCATCGGCCCGATCATCGACCGCGCCGGCAAGGCCACCGCCCTCCGCCGGTTCGCCGAAGCCGCAGGCATCCCCGTCTCACAGACCGTCGCGATCGGTGACGGCGCCAACGACCTCGACATGCTCCAGGCCGCAGGCCTAGGCGTCGCCTACAACGCCAAACCGGTGGTCCGGCAGGCCGCGCACACCGCCGTCAACGTGCCCTACCTGGACACCATCCTCTTCCTCCTAGGCATCTCCCGCGCCGAAATCGAAGCCGCCGACGCCGAAGACCCCACCTCCTAAGCCCAACACCCGTGCCCGGCAACTCTCTTCGCCGACACCCGCATCAAAGGCCGCGACGCGAGATCAGCGCCGCCGTGTGAAACATCCTGCGAGGCCAGGCCCTCGCATCCTGAGCACCGTGCGGCCCGAGCACCGTGCGGCGGCTGAGTACGCCGCGACGACTGTCCGGGCGTTCCTGGTCGCGGCGTCGGGTTCTGGACGACCGCTCCGAGACGTGCGTCATTCACGCCGCGGTTTTCCCCAGGGTGTGGACGGCCGCAGCAGCGTGGACGTGCGAAGCGCAGCCCGTCTAGTCGACCGTCGCGATTCCTGCGGATCCGCTGAAGGACGCACAGCCGCAGCGGCGTGAGCGCGCGGAGGGTAGCCGACCAGGCGTCGCGTGATTCCTGCGAGATTCTCCGGAGGGTGCGCGCAGGTGCCTGCGGGTCGGCTTGGAGGACGGGCCTTCCGGGGGCCGTCCAGATGGCTAGATCGTTTTGGGGGTGCGGTAGTCGAGGAGCTCGCCGCCCGAGACCGACCAATCGGCCAGCTCGATCACCGCGAGCGCCGACGTCGGAAAGTCCGTCACCTCACCGCCGCCGAGGATCACCGCCAGCTCGTGCACGGCCGGGTTATGGCCGACCAGCAGCAGCGCGTCGACGTCGTCCTCGGTGATCTGCACCAGGGTCAGCAGGTCATAGCCGTCACCGACATAGATCCCTCGCTCATACGAGACCGGGGCGTCCAACGCCAGCCCGTCCAAGGTCTCCCGGGTGCGGAGCGCCGTCGAACAGAGCACCTGATCCGGGAGCAATCCCTCACGGCGCAGGAAATCCCCCATCGCCGCCGCGTCCGCCCGCCCCCGCTCAGCCAGCGGCCGCTCATGATCGGCCAGCCCGAGCACCTGCGCCGCCTTGGAATGCCGCAGCACCAGCAGCCGCTTGGCCATCAGGCCACCAGCCAGGCCGCGCCCCACAGCAGCGCCATCACCAACATCATCCCGCCGAACACAACGGCGAACCCCTTGCCACCACTCATGGCCCAAGAGTAGGCGTCCCCAGCCACACCGTGATACCGGGCCCCCATCCCGACTCCAGGAAGTCGCAGCTCTAGGAAGACGTCGATAGAGGAACGCGTGCGGTGGACGGATCTGCCGGGAGTCGTCAGGCATCGTGATGCCGGATCCCGTCACGGCGATGAGCGGGCGGCACGGACAGCGGAGCGGGCCTGCGCGATGCCGGGGCACATAGGGCGTTGGGAGAGCTGGGCGGGGAGGCGCGTGCGGTGGAGTGGGGTTGTTGGGGAGGGTGTTGATGGGTGGGGGTGGTGGAGGGGCGGCGCATCAGGGCGTCAAAGAGAAGTCGGGGTTCGGGAGCCCTCGTGGGGCGGGCTCCCGGGGGGTCAGTTCGTGGCCAGGTCGGGGGCCGGGGTCGCGACGGGGTCGCTGGACTCGGGGGCGCGGCGCTTGGAGATCACGATCGCGGTAACGATCACGCCGACGGAAAGGACCGTGACGATGATGCGGAGCGCCGGATTTCCCGCATAGGTGACGACGGCCTGCGCGATCAGCAGCGAGACCAGGTTCATCACCTTGATCAGCGGGTTGATCGCCGGGCCCGCGGTGTCCTTGAACGGGTCGCCGACGGTGTCGCCGATCACGGTCGCGGCGTGCGCGTCGGAGCCCTTGCCGCCCAGATACCCCTCCTCGACCAGCTTCTTCGCGTTGTCCCAGGCGCCGCCCGCGTTCGACAGGAACACGGCCATGAGCGCCCCGCACGCGATCGCGCCGGCCAGGAACGCGCCGAGCGGCGCGTACCCGAACGCGAATCCGACGGCGATCGGGGTCAGGATCGCGAGGAGCCCCGGCGTCGCCAGCTCCCGCTGCGCGTCACGGGTGCAGATGTCGACGACCCGGTCGTAATCGGGCTTCTCGGTGTAGTCCATGATGCCCGGCTTGGTACGGAACTGTTCGCGCACCTCGACGACCACGCGGCCCGCCGCCCGGCCCACCGCCATGATCGCCAGCCCGGAGAACAGGAACACCACGGACGCGCCGATCAGCAGCCCGAGCAGCACGTTCGGCTGGTCGATCGAGAGGTTGAACTGCAGGAACGTCGCGCCGATCGCGTCCTTGGCGTCGTCCGACGCGTCGGCGAGCGCCGCCTCCACGGTCGTCCGGAACGACCCGAAAAGCGCCGTCGCCGCGAGGACGGCCGTCGCGATCGCGATCCCCTTGGTGATCGCCTTGGTGGTGTTGCCGACGGCGTCCAACCGCTCCAGGACGGCCGCCGCCTCCCCCTGGACATCCCCCGACATTTCCGCGATTCCCTGAGCGTTGTCGGAAACCGGGCCGAACGTGTCCATCGACACGATCACCCCGACGGTCGTCAGCAGCCCCGTCCCGGCCAGCGCCACCGCGAACAGCGCGACGGTCGTGTTGCCGAACCCGAGCAGGAACGCCCCATAGATCGCGCCGCCGATCAGCAACGTCGAGTAGACGGCCGATTCGAGCCCGACCGCGATCCCGGCCAGCACGACGGTCGCGGGACCCGTCCGCGCGCTGTCGGTCACCTCCCGCACCGGCTTCCGGTTCGTCTCGGTGAAGTAGCCGGTCAGCAACTGGATCGCGCTGGCCAGCACGATCCCGATCAGCACCGCGCCGATTGCCACCCACCGCGGGTCGGCGTCGACGAGCGCACCCTGGTCGAGCTGCTCGAAGCTCGACGGCAGGTAGAGGAACGACGCGGCGGCGACGCCCAGCGCCGAGATCACCGCGGAGACGAAGAACCCCCGGTTGATGGCCGTCATGCCCGATCTGTCGCGATCCCTCGGCGCGACCGCGAAGATCCCGATCACCGCGGTGACCACCCCGATCATCGGGACGATCAGCGGGAACACCAGCCCTTCGACGCCGAACGCCGCCTTCCCGAGAATCAGCGCCGCGACCAGCATCACCGCATACGACTCGAAAAGGTCGGCCGCCATGCCCGCGCAGTCGCCGACGTTGTCCCCGACGTTGTCGGCGATCGTGGCCGCGTTGCGCGGATCGTCTTCCGGGATCCCCTGCTCGACCTTGCCGACGAGGTCCGCGCCGACGTCCGCCGCCTTGGTGAAGATCCCGCCGCCGACCCGCATGAACATCGCCAGCAGCGCCGCACCGAACCCGAACCCCTCCAGCACGCCCGGCGCGTCCCCCTGGTAGGCGAACACGACGACGGCCGCGCCGAACAGCCCGAGCCCGACCGTGAACATCCCGGCGACGCCGCCCGTCCGAAACGCGATCCGCATCGCCGCTTTCTCGCCGGCCCCGCGCGCCGCGGCCGCCACCCGCACATTTCCGCGCACCGCCAGCCACATTCCGGTGGATCCGGTGATCGCCGAGAACAGCGCGCCGATCACAAAGAAAATGGATCTTCCGATCCTGATCCCCGTGGTCTCCGCCGGCAGCAGAAGCAGCAGGAACGGGATCAGCACCACAAAGATCGCGACGGTCCTGAACTGGCGTTTCAAATAGGCGCCGGCCCCGTCCTGAATGGCTTTGGCGATCTCTTGCATCTTCTCGGTGCCCTGCTCAGCGGCGAGCACCTCCCTGACGAGCACCGCCGCCACCCCCAATGCGAGCAGCGCCACCACCCCGACCATCCCGACCAGAAAAAGATCTCCACCGGAAATGTCCACGTCGCCCTCCCGTCCTCGTCGACCGTTCAGCGCGATGTCGGGAGTGTAAGCACGCCTTTCCAATCAAGAAAAGACTCAATTCCGCAGAACCTCCAATTCTCCCCCTCTCACCCCACCCCGCCAAAGATCCTCCAGACAATTCAGCCGCCCCCTCAGACGAAGAGCGCACCGCCGCCACCATCGCGCCGCACCACCGGCCACACTTGAGGCATGTCCGAACACTCCCGCCTCTTCCTCGGCTCAGCAGGTCTGGGAGCCCTTCCCGTCTGGCTCGACTCCCTGGCGCGACGTCCCCGTCGAGCCGTCCTGATCCCCACCGCCGCCCGGCCCATGGCTTCGGCCCCTTTCGTCCGGACGACAGCCGATTTCCTGGGTGCCCAGTCCGTCGCCGTCACCTATCTGGACTTGGCCGACGCCACCCCCGCCGAGGTCCGCCGAGCCCTCACCGCCACGGACCTCGTCTACGTGACCGGCGGCTACGCCGTCTACCTCCTGGAGCAGGCCGTCCGCTCCGGCTTCCTCGAGCTGGCCCGCCCGTTGATCCGCTCCGGCGAGCTCCCGTACGCCGGGATCTCCGCCGGCGCGGCTCTGGCAGGCCCCGACCTCACCCCTCTGTCAGCGCCCGACGATCCCGGCCGTCTCCCCGCCCCGCCGACGCCCACCGCTCTCCGGCTGACCCCTTATGTCGTCCTCGCCCATCGAAACCGGGACAGAGCCGACCATCACACCCGCCTCGCGACCCTTCACCCCCATCTCCCTTTCCTGTCCCTCACCGACGCCCAGGCCCTGACCGTCGAAGGACCCGCCCACGCCTTCATCCCCTCCCCTTGACCAGCCCGCGCAGGCCGGGAGGACGTGAAAAAGCCGCGCCCGGACCGTTGGAACGGTCCGGGCGCGGCTGAGAAGTCGAGGGTCAGGGGGCCGGCCAGCTCATGCTGATCGTCATGCCCTCCGGGGAGGAGTCGATCTCGAGCTCGTCGGCCAGGCCCTTGATGACGGCCATGCTGAGGCCCTCCTCGGGCTCGGCCTGAGCCTGATCGCTGACCGAGACCGAGAAACGGCCCCCACCATCGGTCAGCTCCAGTCGTACCGGCTGGTCAGGGCAGTGTTTCTGATGTGCCTCGACCGCCCGCGAGCACGCTTCGCCCACCGCGAGACGCACCTCGTCCAGCAGGGGTTCCGCCACCCCGCTGCGACGGGCCACAGCCGTAGTGATCAGACGCGCCGTCCGAACATGGACGGGCAGCGCGCTGAACGCCAGCTCAACGGTTGCCACCGTGGTCACTTGCCCTTGCGCTTCTCCCGCGCCTCGTCGATCGTGTCGTGGATCCCGAAGACCTTGGTCAGGCCCGTGATCCGGAAGATCTTGAGGATGCGTTCCTGGGTGCAGACGAGCTCGAGAGAGCCGTCGTGCGCCCGGACACGCTTGAGACCGCCCACCAGGACGCCGAGCCCGGTCGAGTCAAGGAACTCGACCTTCTCCATGTCCACGAGGAGGTGAAACTTGCCCTTGTTGACCAAGTCGATGAGCTTCTCGCGGAGCTTCGGCGCCGTGTAGACGTCGATCTCCCCCTCCACGTTGATGACCGTCAGGCCGTCGTCGGTGGTGTAGTCGTTCACCTTCAGGTCCACAGAACCTCCAGCGCATTTGCCGCCATGGTTTTTGAAATTACATCGATCGGACGTGACGGCGTTCGCCCGCCGAAATTCAACCACGCTCCGACGCCGTCTTCACACGAAATCCCGTGTTCGCGTGGTCTGACCTGCCCGCACGGTCCTCGGGGGTGCCGGGGCGTTCTCCCTTCCCTTCCCCCAATGCGAAACTGGAAACCTGTGCCTCCCCATCATCTTCTCGACCAGTTGCTGCGCGACCCTCGTCGCCGCGGCCGGATCACCCATGCACAGGTCGTTCCCGCACGTCCAGCCGTGTTCGCGCCGTGGCCCGACTGGGTTCCCGCCTCGGTGATCTCGGCGATCGACCTGCCGCGGCTGTGGGAGCACCAGGCCGAGGCGGCCTCCCTCGCCCACGCCCGCGAATCTGTGATCATCGCCACCGGGACGGCTTCGGGCAAGTCGCTCGCCTACCTGCTACCTGCGCTGACGGCCGCGTTCCAGGACGAGTCGACCCTGTATCTGGCGCCCACCAAGGCTCTGGCGAACGATCAGCTCCGCTATCTCACGTCCCTCGATCTGCCTTCGGTCCGTGCTTCGACTTACGACGGCGACACGCCGCCCGAAACCCGTGACTGGGTGCGACGCCACGCCAACTTCGTCCTGACCAATCCGGACATGCTCCACTACGGGATGCTGCCCGGCCATGCCCGCTGGTCGCGTTTCCTTCGCTCCCTCCGCTACGTGATCATTGATGAGTCCCACGGCTACCGCGGTGTGTTCGGCTCCCACGTCGCCCAGATCCTCCGTCGCCTCCGCCGCGTCTGCGCCCGCTACAACGCCTCCCCCACCTTCATCCTCGCCTCAGCCACCGTCTCAGCCCCCGCCACCTCGGCCACCGCCCTGACCGGCCTCCCCGTCACCCCCGTCACCACCGACGCCTCCCCCCGAGGCGCCACCACCTTCGCCCTCTGGGAACCCCCCCTCCTCGACCCCCCAACCCCTTTCCCCCCACGACCCAGAACCCCAAGCCAACAAACTCCAGCACCCCCCAACCCATCACCACAAACAACCCACCCCACAAACCCCCAAAACACACAGCCCAAGTCCCCAGAACCCCAAATCACGCAGCACGAGGCCGCAGGGCACGGCGCCGCAGCGCTCCACAATGCGCAGCATGAGGTCGCAGGGCGCGAGGTCGTGGGGCTCCGGGATGCGCGGCGCGGGGTCGGGGGGGTTGGGGTTTCGGCGGCTGATGGGGGGCGGGGTGACGAGGGTGGGGTGAACGGGGCGGTTTCCGTGCGGCGGGCCGCGACGTCCGAGGTCGCGGAGCTGCTGGCGGATCTGGTGAGCATGGGTGCACAGACGCTCGCGTTCGTGCGGTCGCGGCGCGGAGTGGAGAGTGTTTCGCTGGCGGCGCGGCGGGGGCTGGCCGAGGCCGCGCCCGAACTCGCCGACCAGGTGGCGGCCTACCGGGGCGGCTATCTGCCCGAGGAGCGGCGGGCGCTGGAGCGGTCGCTGCGGACGCGAGAACTGCTCGGCCTGGCGACGACGAACGCGCTGGAGCTCGGGATCGACATCTCGGGGCTCGACGCGGTCCTCATCTGCGGCTGGCCGGGCACCAGGGCGTCGCTCTGGCAGCAGGCCGGGCGGGCCGGCCGCTCCGGCCAGGACGCCCTGACGGTCCTCGTAGCCCGCGACGATCCGTTGGACACCTATCTCGTCCATCACCCCTCCGCGATCTTCGGCACGCCGGTCGAGGCCACCGTCCTCGACCCGGACAACCCGTACGTTCTCGAGCCTCATCTCTGTGCGGCGGCAGCGGAACTGCCCCTCACCCCCGACGATTTCACGATGTTCGGACCGACGTCCGCACAGCTTGTGGATAACCTCGTCGCCGCAGGTCAGCTAAGGAAACGACCCACCGGCTGGTACTGGACGAAGCACGAACGCCCGTCCGCCGATCTGCGCGGTTCGGGCGGAATGCCGATCCAGGTCGTCGAATCGGAGACCGGACGGCTGCTCGGCACCGTCGACGAGTCGTCCGCGCCGAGTACCGTCCATGAAGGCGCCGTCTACCTGCACCAGGGCGAGAGCTACCTGGTCGATCTGCTGGACCTGGACGACTCCGTCGCGCTGGTCACCCGCGCCGACCCCGACTACACGACCTCGGCCCGCTCCACGACGGAGATCCATATCCTCGACGTCCAGAAATCGGATTTCTGGGGAGATTCCGGGCTGCATTTCGGGACGGTCGAAGTCCGCCGACAGGTCGTCGCCTATCAGATGCGCCGCTCCGGCTCCGGCGAGATCATCGGTGAGAAGCAGCTCGACCTGCCCGAGAGCGTCCTGCGCACCAAATCCGTCTGGTGGACCGTCTCCCCCGACTCCCTGGAAGCTCTCGGCGATTTCGACGCGCCCGGCGCCGCCCACGCGGCCGAGCACGCCTCGATCGGCCTGCTCCCGCTGTTCGCGACCTGCGACCGCTGGGACATCGGCGGCGTCTCGACCCCTCTCCACCCGGACACGGGCCTGCTCACCGTCTTCGTCTACGACGGCCATCCGGGCGGCGCGGGCTTCGCCGAACGCGCCCACTCCGCGGCCCGCCCCTGGCTCGAAGCCACCCGTGACGCCATCGCATCCTGCGACTGCGACCACGGCTGCCCGTCCTGCATCCAGTCCCCGAAATGCGGCAACGGCAACGACCCCCTCAACAAACCCGACGCCCTCCGCCTCCTCACCACCCTCCTCAGCTGAGGCTCACACCCGGCACCCCGATCCCAGTTAGGCCGAGACCGAATCTGGCTAGGGGCACCGTCAAGGTCGACCTGGGCCGTGGCTGGTTCTGATCTTGGGCGGGCACGGATGGGTGATGCCGTCAGGAAAGGCTGCGAAGAAAGCGGCGGGGGCGAGGGGTGTCGAGCAGATCGGCCGGGCCCCAGATCTGGCCGGGCCCACCATCAAGGTCGACTTGGAGGGGCTTGTCCGATCACGGACGGCCGTGGGGGAAGGTGATGCGGTCAGGAGCGGGACGTCGAGCAGCTCGGCCGGACCTGGATCTGGCTGGGACGCCGTCAAGGTCGGCCTGGGTCGGGTCCGGGGTGGGTGGTGCGGTCAGGAGCGGCGGCGGAGGAAGCGGCGGGGGCGAGGGGTGTCGAGCAGTTCGGCGGGGCCCAGGTCTGGCTGGGGGGCGGCGTCAGGGTCGGCTTGGGTCGGGGCTTGTTCCGTGGTGAGTGGGGGCTCGGGCGACCAGGTGTACGGGGCGTCGGGCATTCCCTCGTACCAGGGTTCGTCCGGCTCGTCGGCGTCGGCGGCCTGTGTCGTGGTCGACGCGTAGGCGGAGTGGAGTGCGCTCTGGCCGTTGTGGCGTGCGGGGGTGGCGAGAGAGGCCAGGGCGTCCACGTCGGCGGACGGGTCGCGTGGAGCAGGGGCGGAGGACGAGTCCTTCGGCGGGGTTCCGGGGTCGGCTTTCCCGTTGAGGGATTTACGGCCGGAATCCGGCTCTGCGAGGGCGTCGGCGGCTGCCGGCACTGTCGCGAGGTGGGCCGTGTCCTGCGTGTCCGCATCGTCCGGAAGGGCCTCGTGAACCGTGGCGTGGACGGCCGCGTCGTCGGTGCCCTGAGCGTCGATTTCGGGCAGCGACCTGGTGGGGGCGGCGTCCTCGTCGGAAGACGAGCCGAGGTCGAGCTTTTCGGCGGATTCGTCCGGGGCGTAAGCGGAGGACGGGTACGGGGTGGGAGCGGGTGTGAGGGCGTCGTCGGCATCCGGAGCGACGTCGGTCGGCGCGCCGGGGGCGGCGGCCGGACGTTTCCGGGAGAGGAAGCGCCGCTTGGGCTGCGGGCCGTCCGACTCGGTGGCACCGCGGGCGGCGGCCAGGGCGGCCTCGATGTGGAGGCGGTTGGCTTCCACACGTGCGTGCGCGGAGCCGTGGATGACGCGTGGACCCAGCGCGACGCCGCCACCGGACCGGGCGGCGCGGAGCCGTCGCGTCCACGTGCCGAGATGGCCGGCGCACAGCAGGAGCACCAGCGCCATCGCGATGCTCTTACCCCACTGCAGGCTCTCCTCCGTGGTGGACATACGGGAGTCGGCGACGGGCTGCGGGAGCAGGGAGGTGTCGATGTCGGAGCCGTCGTCAGGGGAGAGTTCGGGCGCCGAGGCTTCGGGGGCAGGGGAGACCGTGCTGAACGGGTCGCCGGGAGGCGGGTTGACGTTCGGGAACGGGTTCGGGTTGTTGCCGTTGTTCGACGGCGCCGACCAGTTGTTGCCGGGCGGCGGCACCGGATTGTTGTTGTTTCCGCTGCTGGGAGGGGCTGTTCCGGCAAGGCGGACCGTTCGCGACGTCGCACCGGAAGGTTCCGCGCCGCGCCGCTTGGCCACCACCTGGATGCCGAGCTGCCCGCCCGCGGCGCCGACGCTCAGAGTCGTCGTGCAGCGCCCGCCGCAGGACCCGACCCCGACGCTCTTACCGCCGCCGAGGCTCGTGGTCACGGAGTAGCCGGTCAGGTCCGGTTCGCCGCCACGGTTCCACGAGACAGTGATCTTGTTGCCGCTGACCTTCGCCTGGACTCCGCTCGGCGCGGACGGGGGAACCGCCAGCACGAACGTGCTCTCGACGCTGTTGAACGGCACCGGGTCCTGGAGCATCACCTTCACCGGGCCGTTACGACGGTTGTGCCCGTTGAAACTCCAGGTGAGGTTCTTGTTGGCCCCCTGGTCCCGGAGGACCCCGTCGACGACCAGCTTGCCGCCGACAAATCCAGACTTGACCGAGATGGTCACGGTCGAACTGGTGACGACCTGGCCGTTTCCCGGCGTGATCGTCGGCTTCGCGGCGCTCTGCGCGTCAGCCGGAACAGCGGGACCAAGGACCGCCAGCGCCAGCGGAGCCGCGACCAACAGCGCCCTCATCCGCATCTGCACGGTTCCCTCCGTCACAGTCCGGTACCTCCATGCTTACGGCAGCGTATATGACCCGTCGGTAGCGAAAGTCACAGGAAGGCGACAACTCCCACCCGCACCTTAGCCACCTCACCCCCCGCCGCAACCCCTCCCACCCCTCCACCGAGATCCACCAGCCGGCCCCGCTCACCATGCCCCGAACCCGCAGAACAACGGTTCCCCGGCTACCCGATCTGGCCCGCGCGGGCGACGGCGTGGACGCGAAGGACCCCAACCCAGCTCGGCGCCCTGATCATGACGGCTGTCTTCACTTCGGCTCCCAGACCGCTCCCGGCAGCGGCCCCGCGGATCTCACAGGACTCCATGGCGGCCCCGTTCCGTTCGGTCAGCTCCCGCGCGAACCGGCATCCATCACCGAACCCCCAGACCTCCCTCGTGACCACCGCCAGAGCCGCCGAGTCGGCCGCGAGCTGCGCCCGATGCCGTGCCGCCCGCACCCCACCGGCCACCATCACCACCCCCGCCACCGTCCACACGAGCCCCATCACGGCCACAACCCAGAGCGTCGCCGCCCCACCATCCCCCCTCCTCCACACCCATCCGCCGCCTCCGCCTTCACCCCCGGCCCGCGCCCTCTCTCCTCCCGCTGCGGGCCCAGCTCCGACCCCTGCCCCAGCCCCGCTTCCGACCCGGGCTCCGACCCGGGCTCCGACCCGGGCTCCGACCGAACCCCAGCAGCTATCCCCTAGCTCCTGCCTGGACATCAGTGCACTCCGATCTGAAGAAGGGGCCGAGCCCCGGCACGACCCGGACACGGCCGACAAGGATGCGATCAGGGACAGCCGCGAACAGGACGACCTGGGGCGGCCTCGGGACGTGGGTTGGCGGGTGTGGGGTGAGGTCGGGATGGCGGACGCCGTGATCGGCTTCGCGGCGAATGGGTTGGTCAGTTGGAGGTGGGTTCGGTGGCGGCTTCGGCGGTGGTGATGAAGGTGAGGGCCGGGAGGGGGAGGTGGGGTGGAGGGCGGTAGGTCGCGGTGATGGTGAGGCGGGTGGTGTCGGGGTTCTGGGTGAGGGTGACGGTGGAGTTCGGAGGGGCCGCGGTCAGGGCGTCGGACCTGATGGATTCGGGTGGTTCGCCTCGGGCGGCGGCTCGCGCGCCGGCGCGGGCGGCGTCGACGCAGGCGACTTTGGCGGCCGCCGCCGCGATGGCCCAGAGGGCGATCGCGGCGACGGCCATCAGGGCGGGAAGAGCCATCGCCAGTTCGACGGTCGCTGAGCCACGTTCCGGTGCGCGCCTGCGTGAGGGGTGTTCGGAGGGGAGTGCAGAAGCGCGCAGCGGACGGGAGGGGAAGGCTCCTGGCGTGGCGCTAGCCCCGCGCCGGGTGGGGAGCATGGCCGGCTAGGAGGCGAGCTGAAGAGCCCGGTTGATGATGTTTAAGAGCAGAGCACGGACTTCGTCACTCGTAACGATCTTGAAGAGAAGGCCGGCGAACGCCGCGGCGGCGATGGTGCCGACGGCGTATTCAGCGGTGGACATGCCCGCGTCGCCGGGCGCTGCGGCTCGGCGAATCGCGAGGCACTTGAGCAGGCGTTTCATGAGACTCCCTTTCGTCGGGCGGAACCGTCGTCCGCGCTGGGAACAGAATGCATCGGCGGAGCCACAGATCGTTTAGGCGGCTGTGGATAACTCTTCTGGCTCGGCCCGTGGTGGGGAGCGGTCAGGGGAGGGTGATGGTTTCGGCGATGCCGGCTATGGCGGGGACCATGCCGAGGAGGATGAAGGCGGGGAGGAAGCAGAGGCCCAGGGGCGCTACGGCTTTGATGGAGGCGGAGCGGGCTCGGGCGTCGGCGGCGTTGCGGGCGGTGCGGCGCTGGTCACGGGCCAGGCGGGTGAGGATCGGGGCCAGGGAGGCGCCGGTCTGGCTGGCGCGGGACGCTGTCCTGGCCAGGGGGCGCAGGGCCGGGGTCGTGGCGAGCGTCAGCCATGCCTCTGCCGGGTCGGCCCCCAGCCGGACACGTGCGGCCACCGTAGTGAACTCCTCGCCGACGGGCCCGCCCAGTGCAGCGGCGACCGTCTCGACCGACTCCACCCACGACGCGCCGGCCGCGAGACACGCCGCCAGCAGTTCCACCGCCATGGGGAGCTCAGCGATGATCTTCGCTTCGCGGCGTTTCGTCTCCTTCGGCGTCACCTTGCCCAGGGCTTTCCACAGCCCTGTGGCCAGCGCCGCCGCGATCGCCATCCCGGCGACTCCACCGATCACCCACCAGACACCCGCCGCCGTCATCATGACGATCAGAACGCGAATGCGCCGACCGTCGGACGCCGCCCAACGCTCCGGCGGTGGATACAAGGCCTTCAGCCGCCGGGCAGGGTCAGGCGGGACGCCCAACCATGCGGCGAACGCGGCCAGCGACACAACGATGATCGACATCAGCGTTTCCCTTCTCGGATCCGAATCAGGTACAGCGTCAGCCCCACATCCAGCCAACTGAATCCTCAGCCGGCCCCTGGAGACCGACGCAGCTCCGGCCACACGTACGCGGCAGCCGAAGCCACACTTGCCACACGCGCAACAGGTGCGTGACCAGCTGTGGGGCACTGGGCGTACGGCCAGAGCTGCACCTAGCAACGCGCAGGGCATCTGCGCCAGGCGGCTATGTCTGCGCTGAGGGCACGCCAGCGCGTGTCAGCTAGGTGTTGTAGGTGCAGCCGCACGACGCCCACCTGGCTCAGCGGTCCGGCGTGCCTTGGCGTAGGTGCAGCTCTGGCCGTGCGCGCAAGGCAGTCGCATCTGGTCACGCACCTGCAGTAAGCGCAGCCCACAGGTTCACGACGCCCGCTCGGCGCAGATACCCGCACAGCGCGGCCGCCCACTTGGCGCAAGCGCCGCCCGCTTGGCGCAGATGCGTGCCTGGCGCAGGTGCCGCTTCGACCGTGAGCGGTGGGTCGGGCACCGCGGGTCGGGCACCGCGGAGCGAGGGTGGGTGCGGCTGTGCGTGTGGGAGGGGTGGAGTTCTCGTGGTGTGTATGGGGTGAGTGCAGCTTTGGGTCGCGTTTTGAGGGGATGCGGGCTTCGTCGTGGAGTCGGTGCGGGCTCAGGTGGGGGCTTCGGCGGAGTGGGCTATTTGGTGGGTCCAGTAGAGGCCGGTGAGGTTGAGGGTGAGGCCGAGGATCAGGGCGGTGAGGCCGGGGAGGGTGGTGAAGAGGAAGGCGAGGGGGTGGGTGCCCAGGGCGGCGGCCATGCCTATGCCGAGGAGGGGTAGGACGGCGAGGAGGCGGGCGGTGGCGCGGGGGGCGGCGAGTTGGGAGGTGACGTGCTCGCGGTGTGCGGCGTCGTCGCGGAGGGCTGCGGCGAGGGTGTCGACGACGGTCGCCAGGGTTGCGCCGCGTTCGACGCCGACGCGCCAGCAGGCGGCGAGGAGGCGGAGCGGGTCGGTGCCGGGGAGGGTCGCTGACGCTTCGAGGGCTGCGGGGATGTCGGGGGCCGACGGGATCGGGTGGAGGAGGGTCGACAGCGGCGGGGAGAGGGACTGGATGGCGGCGGACAGGGCGTCCTCCGGGGTTCGGCCGGCGGTCAGCTCCGCTGCGAGGTTGTCGCAGAGTTCGATGACGGACGCATGGTTCTCGCGTCTTCTGTGCCCTCTGCGAAGTCGGTTGTTCGCGGCGTCCCTGATGCGGGTGGTGGCGGAGTGGAGTCGCGTGGACGGGACAGGTTCGTCACCTTGAAGGTGGCGCAATCTGGCTTCGGGGCCACCCCAGCCGCCCCAGAGCAGGATCGCCGCCGTGACCAGCAGAGCTGTGATCATCATCGTCTCCCTTCGAGTCGGGGTTCGGAAGCGGGACTGGACGCCTCGCGTTCCCGCTGGTGCGTCAGCTCGCGACGGCTGCACCCGGCTGCGGGACTAGGGAGACCAATCGAGGTGGGCGAAGAGGGTGGGGGCGGCGGGGGTGTAGGCGATGGTTGTGGGGGTCAGGTGGGCGGCGGGGGTGGCGGTGACGAAACCAGAAGGGGCTCTGGTGAGGAGGGATATTTCGGAGATGTAGCGGGTCGGGCCCTGGCGGGTCAGATGGATGACCAGGTCGAGGGCGGCGGAGAGTTGGCTGTGGAGGGCTTCGCGGGTGAGTCCCGCGGCGCAGCCCAGAGCCTCCAAACGGGCGGGGACGTCGGTCGGGGTGTTGGCGTGCAGAGTGCCGCAACCGCCCTCGTGGCCCGTGTTCAGAGCGGCCAGGAGATCGAGGACTTCGTGGCCGCGAACCTCACCGACGACCAGGCGGTCGGGACGCATCCGGAGTGCTTGACGGACCAGGTCGTGCAGGGTGACTCCGCCTGCGCCTTCGATGTTCGGGGGGCGGGCCTCCAAGCGGACCACGTGGGGATGGGCGGGGCGGAGCTCGGCGGAATCCTCGACCAGCAGGAGGCGTTCGGTGGGTGGGACCAGGCTGAGCAGGCAGCTCAGCAGAGTCGTCTTGCCGGTTCCCGTGCCGCCGGTGACGAGGAACGCCGAACGGGCTGCGACGATCGCGGCGAGTAGGTCGGCCGCCTCCGGGCAGAGGCTGCCGGCGGCGACGAGTTCGGCGAGGGTGAACGCGCGGCCGCGTGGCGCGCGGAGCGACAGGCAGGTGCCGCCGACGGCGACGGGCGCGAGAACCGCGTGGAGGCGGACACCGCCCGGTAGACGGGCGTCGACGTAAGGTGCGGCGTCGTCGAGGCGGCGTCCGGCCGCCGCCGCGAGGCGCTGCGCGAGACGTCGCACCGTCTGCTCGTCGGGGAATCTGATCCTGGTGCGCAGCAGGACGCCGCCGCGCTCGGCCCACACCTCGCGTGCACCGTTGACCAGGACGTCCGTCACTTCGGGGTCTCTCAGCAGCGGTTCCAGCGGGCCCGCTCCGACGAGTTCCGCCCGCACCTCACGGGCGAACGCCAGCACATCGGTGTCGCCCAGCGCTCCGTCCTCGGCCCGCACGGCCGCCGCGTCCGCCGACGGGGTCGCCGCCCGTCCGCTGTCCGCCAGCCTCCCGCGCACCGCCTCCGTCAGCCCCGCCCCCCACCCCGCCTCACCCCCCATCTCGCCCACCCCCTCGAACCCTGCTCCCGCCCACCCTCAACCCGCCTATCCACTCCCCTGCTGACAGCACGCGCGCCTCCCTCACGTGCGCGAAAACCATCTCCCTCACCGCGTACATGGGACGGGCTTTGATCGGTGTGTGAGCGGAATCGCGGGGTGGTGGTTGAGGTTGCGGCGTGGGGGGTTGTGCCGGGGTGGGGGGCATGGGGGCTCCTGGGGGTGGTCAGACATCCCTGGAGGTTGGATGTCAAGCGGTGAGGTCGTAGCCGTGGTGGGACCAGGCGGTCGCCTGGTCGT
>NZ_BAAGZI010000069.1:0-20537 GCF_054778695.1 Actinocorallia lasiicapitis | reverse complement strand
TGCCGCAAGGCCGAGGAGGTGGGGCGGTTCGATCTGCGGCCTGGGGTGCCGGATCTGGGGGCGTTTCCAAGGGCGGCGTGGATGGCGGCGTTGCGGCAGGGGCTGGCCGGGATGGGGAGCGCGGATCTGGCGTACCCGGATCCGGCGGGGGTTCCGCGGCTGCGGCGGGAGCTCGCCGGATACCTGGGGCGGGTGCGGGCGGCCGTCGCGGACGCCGGGCAGATCGTGGTGACGGGCGGGGTCGCGCACGGGCTGTCGACCGTGGTGCGGCTGCTCGGCGGGGTGCTGGCCGTCGAGGATCCGACGTCCGACCGGCAGGTGCCGCTGCTCGCGGCGACGGGCGTGCCGATCGTCCCGGTGCCCGTCGACGCGGACGGCCTGGACGTCACGGCGCTCGAACGGTCGGGCGCGACGTCCGTGCTGCTGACGCCCGCCCACCAGTTCCCGACCGGGGTCGTGCTGTCGCCGTCCCGGCGGGCCGCCCTCCTGGCCTGGGCGGCGAGGACCGGCGGGCACGTGATCGAGGACGACTACGACGCCGAGTTCCGGTACGACCGCGATCCCGTCGGCTGCCTTCAGGGCGTCGCGCCCGACCGGGTCGTCCTGCTGGGTTCCGTCAGCAAGGCGCTGGCGCCCGCGCTCCGGCTCGGCTGGCTGGTGGCGCCGCCCGATCTGGCCGCGCGGGTGGCCCGGCACCGCGTCGACACCGATCTGGGTTCACCCGCGATCGACCAGCACGCCCTGGCGCACCTCCTGGCGTCGGGCGGTTACGACCGTCATCTGCGCCAGATGCGCCGCGTCTACCGTTCCCGCCGCGACGCCCTGGTCGCCGCGCTCCGCACCCACCTCCCGGACGCCGACATCCAGGGCGTTTCGGCAGGACTCCACCTCTACCTCCGCCTCGACGGCGCGGGCCCGGCCTTCCACGCCCGCGCCGCCGCTCTGGGCGTCACCCTCCAGCCGAGCCCGCCCGGCACCCTCCTGCTGGGCTACGCGAGCCTGCCCGAACACCGCCTCACCGAGGCCGTCCGCCTCCTGGCGCGGGCCCGCGACACGGTCAGGCGGGGGTGAGGGTCTTGTCTCCGGCGGACTTGGGCGCGAAGGACTTGGCGAGCAGGACGATGACCAGCAGCAGGACCGTCGGGATGATGAAGGCGACGCGCAGGTTGCTCTCGCCTTCGGCGGGCGCGAACGCTCCGATGATCCCCGCACCCAGCACGAATCCGGCGTAGTTGAACAGGTTGACGCGCGAAGCGGCGATCCCGAGCCCGGTCGGGTCGACCTTGTCGGCGGCGGTGAACGACAGCGGCGCGACCACGCACACCCCGAGCCCCATGATCGCGACGGCGGCGATGGCGACGGCCGCGTTGGGCGCGGCGACAACTCCGACCATGCCGACGAACCCGACCAGCGCGCCGATCCGCACGACCGTGACCGGCCCGCTGCGCCGCACCCCGAAGTCGGCGACGGCCCTGCTGAGCACCATCGCGATCTGGTAGGCGACATAGGCGAGCGGCGCGACGGCCGCGGTGGAGTCCAGTTCGTCCTCGAGGTACTTGGCGCTGTAGCTGGAGATCGCGGCGTCGGCGATGTAGAAGCAGCACATCGCGATCCCGACCAGGATCACGGGCTTCCACGGCACGAGCTTCCCGGCGGCCTTGAGGGTCGCGGCGGACGGCCCGGAGCCCTCTTCGTCCTTCTTGTAGAGCATCCCGCCGATCACCAGCGCGCCGATGACGCCGACCGCGGCGGGCGGGGCGAATCCCTCGAACAGGGACATGTCCAGCTTGTTGGCGAGTGCCGCCCAGAGCCCGCCGAGGATCCCGCCGACGCTCCACACCGAGTAGAACCCGGAGATCACGCTCATTCCGACATGCCGTTCGACGGCGCACGCCTGGGCGTTCATCGCGGCGTCGACCGCGCCCACGAACAGCCCGAACAGCGCGGTCGCGACGTACAGCAGCGCGAGGTTCCCGCCGGTCAGCCCCACCCCGACGATCGACAGGCAGACGGCCGGCTGGGCGACGCGCAGCACGGGCCCCGAGCCGATCCGGGTGAACAGCAGCCCGGCCAGCACGCTGCCGACCCCGGCGATCAGCGGGACGAGCAGCAGCACCAGCGCGAGATCGCCGTCACTGAGGTCGTGCGCGTCCTGGATCTGCGGCACCCGGGTGACCAGCGAGGCGAAGCACAAGCCCTGGATGCCGAAGGCGCCGTAGACGGCGAGCCTGGCCTGGCGATCCCGCATCGCGCATCTCCTGAAATGTGAGGATTATTCACGGCAGGCTATGACCCGTGTCACCCCTGGTCAAGGCTCCCGGAGACCGTTACGGAGATGCGACCGTCGGGGAGCCTGACCAGCAGGTCGTCACCGGTCCGCAGGTCCTCCCCGGTCCGCACGACGGAGCCGTCGGTCCGCTGGACGATCGCGTAGCCGCGCCCCAGAGTGGCGGCGGGTGACAGCGCCGTCAACCGCGCCCTGGTGTGCTCGAGCCGGTCCTCGGCCCGGTCCAGCACGACGTTCAGCGCACGCCGCGCCCTGTCCCGCTCGGTGAGCACCCGCTCGTGCTGCCGTTCGATCTCCCGGACGGGATCGGCGAGCGCCGGACGCGACTTCACGTGGGCGAGCCAGGTCGACTCCCGGTCGACCCGGCCCATGATCGCCCGCCGGCCCCTGTCGCGGAGCTGCCGGACGAGCTGGACCTGCTCCCTGACGTCCGGGACGACCTTCTTCGCCGCGTCCGTGGGGGTCGAGGCCCGTAGGTCGGCCACATGGTCGAGGATCGGGCTGTCCTGCTCGTGCCCGATCGCCGACACCACCGGGGTGATCGCCCCGACGACGGCCCGCACCATGGTCTCGTCGGAGAACGGCAGCAGATCCTCCAGCGATCCGCCGCCCCTGGTGATGATGATCACGTCGACTTCGGGGTCGGCGTCGAGCTTGCGCAGCGCCTCCACGACCTCCCCGACGGCGTTGAGGCCCTGCACGGCCACGGTCTCGACCTTGAACGCGACGGCCGGCCAGCGGCGCCGCGCGTTCTCCAGGACGTCCCGTTCGGCGGCGCTGTCCCGCCCGCAGATCAGCCCGATCGTGCCGGGCAGGAACGGCAGCGGCCGTTTGCGTTCGGGCCGGAACAGCCCCTCGGCCTGGAGGGTGCGCTTGAGCTGCTCCAGCCGGGCCAGCAGCTCGCCGATCCCCACCGCGCGGACCTCGATCGCCGTCAGCGAGAAGCTGCCGCGGTTGATGTAGAAGTCGGGCTTGGCGTGGATCACCACCCGGGCGCCGTCGATGACGGCCGGGTTGTCGAACACCGCCCACGAGCCCGTCACCCGCACCGACATGTTGGCGGCCGGGTCCCGCAAGGTCAGATAGACGGAGGAGCCGCGCCGGTTCAGCTCGGTGATCTGGCCTTCGACCCAGATCCGGCCGAGCCGCCCGATCCACCCGCCGACCATGTTCAGTACCTGCCGCACCGGCACGGGCGACTCCGGCGACGTCTCCACTCCCATACGCTGAGCCTATGGCCGAGGAGACGCTCTCATACGAAAAGGCCCGCGACGAGCTGGCGGAGGTCGTCAAACGCCTCGAAGCGGGCGGGCTGAGCCTGGAGGACTCGCTGGCGCTCTGGGAGCGCGGCGAGAAGCTCGCCGGGATCTGCGAGGAGTGGCTGGAGGGCGCCCGGGCCAGGCTCGCCGCCGCGATGGCGCCGAAACCCGACCAGAACGCCCCCTTCTAACCCTTGAACAGGTTGTGCCCGACGTCGCCGGGGACGAGCTCCCGGACGGGCACACTGTCCTCGCCCGGGATGTACTCGCCGGGGATCGGCTCCTTGGAGTAGCGCTTGAGCAGCGCCACCCCGTCGTTGGCCCAGATCACCCGGTAGCCGTGCGCGAGTAGCAGCCGCACCCGGTCGGCCTGCTCCGAGACGTCACCGAACGGGAACGAACGCCGGTTGGTGCGGATCAGCACGTAGTCCATGCCGCGCGGCTTGCCGTCGACGATCACGACCTTGTTGCCCGCGGTGAGCCGCGGCGCGATCTGGTTGTCGGCCTCGATGGTGCTGCCGCGCGGAATGTTCTCCGCGCCCTCCACCAACGCCTCGTTGATCTTGTTGGGCCGCCACTGGAGCTCGTCGAACAGTGCCTGGACGCCGAACGGCACCGCCGCCATCAGATTGAACGCGACGGCCGCCGAGGCGATCCACTTGGTCTGCGGCCGATGCCGGAACCGTGCGACGGTCTCGATCGCGGCGACCACCAGGATCGGCCAGAGGAACGCGTCGTACTGGCGGGCGATCGACCAGTGGTTCGGATTGTCGGAGAAGATCCGCTCACCGAGCAGCGGCAGCGCGCAGAGCGTCGTCAGCGAGCCGAGCGGCAGGAACGCGAGCGTCCCGAACAGCCAGAGCAGCAGCAGCGGCTTCAGCGTGGCGTCGGTGGAGGCGTGCCAGAGGATCCACGGCTGCGTCAGCAGATTGTGGATCACGTCGGACGGCTCCGAGCCCAGCGCCCCGTAGTTCCAGTAGTAGCCGGGCACCCCGCCGAACGCCGGAATGATCCACTGGATGGTGATCACCGTGATGGCGGGGCCGCCGAACAGCAGCGCCACCCCCGTCCAGCGCCACTTGCGCTCCCGCCGGTGGCGCAGCAGCAGCACCAGCCCGTAGCAGCCGACCACCATGCCGAGGTCTTCCTTGACGCAGCACAGCGCCAACGCCCAGACCAGCACCATCCGCCGGTTGCCGCGCAGCCCCGCCCGCAGCATCAGCAGCAGGATCGGCACCGCGAAACCGACCTCGTGGAACCCGTTCCGCGACGCCACCAGGAGCGGCCAGCCCAGCCCGAACGTCATCCCCGCCCAGAAGACCGGGTCCTTGTAGAAGCGGGCCTTCGACTCGCCGAGCAGATCGCGGGCGATGCTCCGCACCAGCGGCACCCCTGAGGCGAACAGCAGCGACTGCCCGATCAGCAGGATCCGCGGATCATCCCAGACCCAGTAGCCGGGCGCGAGCAGCGCCAGCACCGGCGAGAAATGGTCGCCCAGCAGCGAGAAGCTCGGCGGGAACTCATGGTGGAAGTTCTTGATGATCGACCGGGGCAGCTCGCCCTC
Source organism: Actinocorallia lasiicapitis (assembly GCF_054778695.1). Lineage (NCBI taxonomy): Bacteria > Bacillati > Actinomycetota > Actinomycetes > Streptosporangiales > Thermomonosporaceae > Actinocorallia > Actinocorallia lasiicapitis. Next base: position 15,427 of record NZ_BAAGZI010000069.1, on the reverse strand, counting down.
TGCGTACGAGCGCACCCCCTGGTCGAAGATGCCGAGATCGAACCCGGCCAGCCGCAGCCCGTACCACTGCTGCAGCGCGACGGCCGCCGTCACCAGAAAGCTGAGGGCGGACGTGAAGAGGGCCGCACGGTGGCGGCCCAGAAAAGAGATCACTATGAGACCCCTAGGGCTGGTCCTTGGGCTGCGCGACGAGGGAACCGGCGAGGACGCCCAGCTCGTCCCAGTCGGCCGTCCCGGTGACGATCACAGTGACGTCGGGCAGACGGCGGACCAGCGAGTTCTGCTTCTTCTCGTCGTTGCGGAACTTCTCCCAGACGATCCCGTTGACCGTCTGGGTCCCGATGGCCTGCTGCGGCGCCGAAGCGCCCACATTGGTCATCCGCCGGACGAACCCGCCAGGCGTGTCGGGACGCTCGTTACTCTCCTCCAGAGAGGCCAGCTTGTCGCTCGGCGTTGTGAAGTTGAGATGCCAGGAGACGATCTTCTTCTCGCCCTTGGCCGGCTCGTCGTTGATACCCGTCAGCCGCGACGCCGTCGCCTTCCAGCCCGCCGGCAGCGCCCCCTGCCGCCAGGACGGCGCCCACGACACGTACGGAGCGAACCGCGAGATCGCCTTGGCGTCCCACGAATAGTCGACCGACGGACGCAGCGGCGCGGAGTCGCCCCGCGGAGTGAGCAAGAACACGCCCGCCACCAGCAGCAGGCACGCGCCGATCGCCAGGAAGAACTGGCCAGGGCCCGCCGTCAGCCGCTTCAGGAAACCCTCGCTGACGATCCGCGTCTCGCGCTTGACCTGCGGAGTCACTTGCGTGTCACTCATGCCTGGATCGTCCCCAGCACCTTGATGATCGAGGCGGCGAGCTCGCGGGAGTGCCGCTCGTCCTCACTGATCGAAACTTCGGACACCGCACCGATCATCGCGCCGGTCAGCACGATGACCAGCGGTTCGTTGACCCCGCCGTCATCCTGATGGAACAGGGCGGCGTTCCGCCGCGCCCACTTGCGCAGCCGCTCCCGCATGATCCGGTCGAACCCGGGAGGGCCGTCACCCGAGATGAACAGCTTGGAGATCTCCCGCTCGGCCACCGAACCTTCCAGATAAGCCGTCGCACCCGCCAGGAACAGCCGCAGCGGATCGGTCTCACCCGCCGCACGAACCTTGGCCAGCGCCTCCCTGGTGCGGTCCTGCTGACGGCCCTGGAACTCCTCGAACAGCGTCAGATAGAGATCGGCCTTACCGTTGAAGTGGTGGTAGAGGCTGCCCACACTGGCCCCGGCCTTCGCCACGATCTCCGTGACGGCCGCCTGCGCGAACCCCTCCTCGCAGAACACCTCACGGGCGGCCTGGAGCAGGGCGCCACGCGTCGCCGCACCCCGGTCCGAGATCCGCGTGACGGTCTCCTCGATCTCGCTGCTCATGGGTCCAGAGATTACGCCACCACGGAAAGGCAGAGGCCCTTGGTCTGGTCCAATTTGTGAGATCGGGGTCCGTGAACAGAGAATCGGGGTACTCCACGCCGATCGAAGGGCCCGTCATGTCTGACTACTCGCCGCTTGCCGCAGCACCCCAGGCACCGGACCGTAACCTCGCGCTCGAGCTCGTCCGCGTCACCGAAGCAGCCGCGCTCGCCGCGGCCCGCTGGGTCGGCCGAGGCGACAAGGACGGCGCCGACGGAGCAGCCGTCAACGCCATGCGACAACTGATCAATACCGTGTCCATGCAGGGCGTCGTCGTGATCGGCGAGGGTGAGAAGGACAACGCGCCCATGCTGTTCAACGGCGAGGAGGTCGGCGACGGCACCGGCGCCGAATGCGACGTCGCCGTCGACCCCGTCGACGGCACCACCCTCAACGCCCTCGGCATGCCCAACGCCATCGCCGTCATCGCCGTCGCGCCCCGCCACTCCATGTACGACCCGTCAGCGGTCTTCTACATGGAGAAACTGGTCACCGGAGCCGAAGCCGCCGACGTCGTCGACATCGAACGCCCCATCGGCGACAACATCCGCGCCGTCGCCCGCGCCAAGGGCTCCGCCCCCGAAGACGTCACCGTGATGATCCTCGACCGGCCCCGCCACGAAAACATCGTCAAGGAGATCCGCGAGGCCGGCGCCCGCATCAAGTTCATCCGCGACGGCGACGTCGCCGGCGCCATCATGGCCGCCAAAGAAGGCACCGGCATCGACCTGCTGCTCGGCATCGGCGGCACCCCCGAAGGCATCATCGCCGCCTGCGCCATGAAATGCCTCGGCGGAGTCATCCAGGGCCGCATGTGGCCGAAGGACGAAGAGGAACGCCGCCGCGCCATCGACGCGGGCCACGACCCCGCCCGCGTCCTGTCCACCGACGACCTCGTCAGCTCCGACGACGTGTTCTTCGCCGCCACCGGCATCACCGACGGCGAACTCGTCCGCGGCGTCCGCTACTCCAAGGGCATCGCCACCACCAGCTCCCTCGTCATGCGCGGCCGCTCCGGCACCATCCGCCGCGTAGACGGCGAACACCGCCTCAACAAACTCCGCGCCTACTCCGCCATCAACTTCGACACCGCGCTTTAGCGCTGGCGCGCAAGCCACCGGGGACTCCAGGATGATGGCGCGCCAAGCTGCCGGATGCAGGAGCGTGACTGCCGTCCTCCGTTGAAAGCCTGCGGTGAGGTGCGGCAGGCCGTCGCTTGTGCGGGTGGCTCGAGCGCTGTCTTTGGTGCGGGGCGGGAGCGTTGCTGCCGTCCCGCGGCGGGCTCTGGCGTGGCGCGCGGGGTTCGCTGAGTAGGTGGTTTGCCGTGGGTGGTCAGCGGCGGAAGAAGCGTTTCTTTTTGGGGCGGATCACTTTGACCGTGCCCAGGAGGAAGGTGCCGGTGATCTCGACGATGGGGCCGTCGGGGGTGGGCGGGTTGCGGAGATCCTTGGTGGCCAGGACGGTTCTGCCGGTGATGCGGACCTCGACGCCGTCGGGGACGATCAGGCGGAGGCGGCCGGCCAGAGCCGAGACATCCAGGGTGATGTGTTTGCGCTGCAGGATCGCCTCGGTCAGGTCCAGTTCGACCGTGCCGAAAAGGGCGGCCACCGGGAGTTTCGCCGGGACGACCCAGCGGCCCTCGCGTTTGGACGAGCCGAACAGGGCCAGAAGGGCGCGGCCGTCGATCTTGAAGGGCTGCTGCTCCTCCGGGAGGAGGTCACGGGTGAACGACGTCAACTCGCCCAGCGTCTTCGCCTGGTAGACGCGGTCGATGCGCTCGGCGTGCTCCTCCAGCGTGAGACGGCCGTCCTGGGCGGCGTCGTGCAGCAGCTCCGCGACCCGCTCCCGGTCCGCGTCGGAGGCGCGCATGTCCCGCGTCGGCACGGGTCGGTTCGGATCCACGGGACGAAGATAGCCGCCCGCGCACGACCCCGGACCCCACCGGCGCGGAAGTTTGTCGTGATTTATTCCATGGAACGCGGAAAGCCCGCCCCGTGCGGGGGGCGGGCCTTCCACGAGCAGCAGTTACGGCTGCTCGGAGAGCTTCGCGATCCGGTTGTCGTACATCTTGACGATCTCCGCGCGGGCCGCGTGGGACGCCTCGTACTCGCGGAGGATCTTCACCTCGTCCAGGGACAGCTTGCGCAGCCGGGCACGGAGCGAAGCGTGGGTGAGCTCGTCATAGTTCGGCACCGGCAGCTCCACCTCGACGGTGACCGGCTCCACCACGGGCTCCGGCTCCACCACGGCGACCGGCTCCACGACGGGCTCCGGCTCCGCGACGGCCACAGGCTCGACGACCGGCTCGGGCTCCGCGACGGCCACGGGCTCCACGACCGGCTCAGGTTCTGCGACGGCGACCGGCTCCACGACGGGCTCCGGGGCGGGCTTCGGCTTGCCGAGGACGATCTCCGGGGCGGGGGCCGGAGGGGCGGCGACCGGGGTGGCGGGCACCGGGACGGCCGGCTTCGGGACGACCAGGTCGAGCACCCGGCCGACGGGCGTGTCGGCGAGCCGTCCGGTCACCTTGCCGGTGAGCTTCTCGGCGTCGCCCTTCAGCCGGTCGAGGACGAGGCGCAGGTCGCCCTCTTTGAGGTCCCGGTAGTCCTTGGTGACCCGGTCGGTGAGCAGGAGGGTCCGGCCGACGCCGAACATCGCCAGCCGGGCCGCGTGGATCGGCAGATCTCTGACCTGCTCGTTCACGGCCTCCTGGACCTGCTTACCCACCTCGCGCGGGGTACGCGGCATCTTCTCTGCTCCCTGCTGTCCAAGAACGGGTGGTGCTGGGGGAAGTGTCTAGATGACTACTGTGCCGTACCTGTGGGTTGGTGGTCACCCCCGGTAAACGGAAATATGTCCGGGATGGGCGTGCGGTGGGTCACATTCCGGCTGCTGGGCGAGCATTCCGGTGGCGAAACGTAAAATGAAGCCATGACTGTCGCGAGCACTCAGCCCGAAACCCGCCGGCGCGTACTTCTCGCCAAGCCGCGCGGGTACTGCGCCGGAGTAGACCGGGCCGTGCAGGCGGTGGAGAAGGCGCTCGAGCAGTACGGCGCGCCGATCTACGTCCGCAAGCAGATCGTCCACAATGTGCACGTCGTGAAGACCCTCGAAGGACTGGGCGCGATCTTCGTCGATGAGACGGAGGAGGTGCCGGAGAACGCGATCGTGGTGTTTTCCGCGCACGGTGTCGCCCCGGTCGTCCACGACGAGGCCGCCCAGCTCAACCTGCGCACGATCGACGCGACCTGCCCGCTCGTCACCAAGGTCCACAAAGAGGCCGTGCGCTTCGCCAAGGACGACTACGACATTCTGCTGATCGGCCACCAGGGCCACCCCGAGGTCGTCGGCACCACGGGCGAGGCGCCCGCGCACATCCAGCTCGTCGACGGCCCCGCCGACGTCGCCAATGTCGAGATCCGCGACCCCGAGAAGATCGTCTGGCTGTCGCAGACCACCCTGTCGGTCGACGAGACCATCGAGACCGTCGACGCGCTCCGCGAGCGTTTCCCCTCGCTCCAGTCGCCGCCTTCGGACGACATCTGCTACGCCACCCAGAACCGCCAGACGGCCATCAAGGAGATCGCCGCCCAGTCCGACGTCGTGATCGTCGTCGGTTCCCGGAACTCCTCCAACTCCAAGCGCCTCGTCGAGGTCGCCAAGGACTACGGCGCCAAGACCGCCCATCTGGTCGACTACGCCGCGGAGATCGACCCGTCCTGGCTCGACGGCGCCACCACGGTCGGCGTCAGCTCCGGCGCCTCGGCCCCCGAGATCCTCGTCAAGGGCGTCATCGACTACCTGGCCTCCCACGGCTTCACCGACGTAGAAGAGATCGAATCCGTCAAGGAAAAAATGATCTTCGCCCTCCCCCACGAACTCCGCCGCAACCTCCGCGCCTAACCGATGCGACGAAAGGGGCACACGGTACCTACCGTGCGCCCCCTTTTATTGCGTCCCGTCAGGATTCGTCCCAGCGGATGGGGTCGTCTTCTACGTAGCGTTCTTGGGCTAGGCGGAAGGTGGCGGCTTCGGTGGACAGGGAGCGCCAGGCGCTGAGGAGGCCGCGTTTGACGGCGATCGCGAGGGCGATCGCGGTGCCGGCGAACAGCCAGAGGGCGGAGTCGCCGAGGGCCAGAGGCAGCGAGACGGCCAGGCTCTGGAAGAAGTTGGCGGCGCTCAGATTGTGGACGATCTCGGCGGCGAGCGTCGCCAGGAAGTAGGAGACGGGCGGAGCCACCGCCAGGCCGGGCAGCGCGGCGGGCTTGGTGGCCAGGGCCGCCAGCACGCAGGCCGCGAGGAAGAGCAGACCGGGCAGGACCGACCAGCCGATCAGCGCGCCCGTGAACGTCAAGGCGAAGATCACCGCGACGCCGCCGCGGCCGGTCAACGTGATCGGGGAGCGGGACGCCTTGGGCATGGCGCGTCGTCGCTGCACGGCGCCGCCTTCCGAGCGTGAGGTCTTCTCGCGCGATTCCACGATCATCTTGCATCCTCCGGGCTGGACCGTGCACCGAAACTTACCTTCTGGATCTGCTCGTCGAGGAGTTCCGCGGCGGACAGCGAGCGGGGTGTCTCCTCCACGGGACGCGCCGATTCCAGCGCCGCCTCGGTGACCCCCAGCTCGTTCAGCTTGCGCGCGCTGACGAGGACCCGGGTCTCCAGCGAGCCGACGGTCCGGTTGTAGGAGCGGACCGCGCCGGTGAGCGCGCGTCCCAGCTCGTCCATGTGGCCGCCGAGCGTGCCGAGCCGGTCGTAGAGCTCCCGCCCCAGCTCGAAGACCTGTTTGGCGTTGCGGGACAGCGCCGCCTGCTGCCAGGTGTAGGCGGCTGTCCGCAGCATCGTGATCAGGGTGGTGGGGGTGGCGATGTGCACCTTGCGGGCCATCGCGTACTCCAGCAGCCCGGGGTCGACGTCGAGCGCCGGCGCCAGGAACGCCTCGCCCGGCACGAACAGCACCACGAACTCGGGCGACGGGCTGAACGCCTGCCAGTACGCCTTCGCCGCGAGCCTGTCGACGTGGTCTTTCAGATGCCGGGCGTGCGCTTCGAGCCGTGTCTCCTTGCCGCCCGCCGCCTCCAGATAGGCGGCCAGCGACACCTTGGAGTCGACCACGATGGTCCGCTCACCCGTCAGCCGGACGATCAGGTCGGGGCGGACGACGCCGTCGGCGGTCTGGGCGCTGGCCTGCTCGGAGAAGTCGCAGTGCGGGGTCATCCCGGCGAGCTCGACGACCCTGCGCAACTGCAGCTCGCCCCACCGGCCGCGCGCCTCGGGCCGCTGCAGCGCCCGGACCAGGGTGTGGGTCTCGCTGCGGAGCTGCTCGGAGCTCTGCCGGACGAAATCGACCTGCTTGGCGAGCATCGCGTGCGATTCGCGACGGCTGGACTCCAGCTCCCGCAGCTGCTCCGACACCTTCCCCAGGGTGTCGCGGATCGGTTCGACGAGATGCTCCACGGCCTGCTTGCGCCGCTCCAGTTCGCCCGCCGCCTCGATCCCGGCGGCTTTCAGCCGGGTGTCGGCGAGTTCGAGGAACCGCTGGTTGGACGCGTCGAGCGCGCGGGCCGAGACGGCCTCGAACTGCTCGGCCATCTTCTGCTCCGCGTAGTGGAGCTTGTCCTCCGCGGCCTTGGCGCGGGCGATCAGTCCGGCCTGCCGGGCGGTGGCCAGCGCGAAACCCAGGACGACTCCGATCGCCAGTCCCACCAGCAGCGCTGCGCTCATACGGGCGATCGTCGCACGAGATTCGGCGCTTCCCGCGTTATCCACAGGGCGTGTCCGGTCCTCGCGACCGGACCGTGAGGTTGGACATATTGTCTATTTACGGCGTACGGCGTAAGACTGTGGGCCATGGATCTCGTGCTGGGGCCTGACAGCCCGCCCTCCCGTCAGTCGAAGATCGTCAACCGGGTCATCCGGAACGGCGGCCGCCGCGTGTGGGAGTCCGCTCCGTTCACCCCGGCCGGGCTGCTGCGCGTCCGGCGGGCCACCGACCGGATCGCGCGGGCGAGCCGGGTGCCCAAGGGCGTCGAGATCACGGCCGAGGACTTCGGGCTGTTCACCGGCGAATGGGTGCGCGCACGGGCCGTCCAGGAGGAGAAAGTCTTCCTCTACCTGCACGGTGGCGGCTACTTCTTCGGCAGCCCGCGGCTGTACCGGGGCTTCTCGTGGCGGCTGTCGGCGGCCAGCCGGATGCCCGTCCTGATGGTCGACTACCGGCTGGCGCCCGCCCACACGCCCGCCGACGCCCTCGCCGACGCGCTCTTCGCCTACGAATCGCTCCTCGCCCGCGGCCACGCCCCCGGCGACATCGTGATCGGCGGCGACTCCGCCGGCGGCCATCTGGCCCTCTCGCTGCTGCACGCGCTCAAGCGGCGCGGCGACACCCTGCCGCGCGCGGCCGTCCTGATCTCGCCGTGGACCGACCTGCTCTGCACGGCGACGTCGCACACGCTCAACGAGCGCACCGACCACCTCATCCCGCACGCCAAGCTTCGCTGGCTCGGCGAGGTCTTCCACGCCGAGGCGCCCGAGGGGCATCCGCTGGGCGAGCCGTCCGGCGGCGACTACACGGGTTTCCCCCCGCTCATGATCATCGCGAGTTCCACGGAGATCCTCCGCGACGACTCCCGGGAGCTCGCCAAGGTCGCCACAGCGGCCGGAATCCCCGTCATCCACCAGGAATGGAACGACCAGGTGCACGTCTTCCCGGTCTTCGCCGACTACATTCCGGAGGGCAAGGCGGCGTTCCGGCACATCCGTGAGTTCCTCGCCACCCACTGACGCCCACTAAACTCGGCCGACGTGAGCCTTTCGATCGGGATCGTCGGTCTGCCGAACGTCGGCAAGTCCACGCTCTTCAACGCCCTGACCAAGAACGACGCGCTGGCCGCGAACTACCCGTTCGCCACCATCGAGCCGAACGTGGGCATCGTCGGCGTGCCCGACGTCCGGCTGGAGGGCCTGGCCAAGGCCTTCGGCTCCCAGAAGATCATCCCGGCGACGATCGAGTTCGTCGACATCGCCGGGATCGTCAAGGGAGCGTCCGAAGGCCAGGGACTCGGCAACAAGTTCCTCGCCAACATCCGCGACACCGACGCGATCTGCCAGGTCATCCGGGCGTTCAACGACCCGGACGTCACCCATGTCGACGGCGAGACCGACCCGCTGCGCGACATCGAGACGATCAACACCGAGCTGATCCTCGCCGACCTCCAGACCATCGAGAAGGCGATTCCGCGCCTCGAGAAGGAGGTCAAGCTCAAGAAGGACAAGGACGCGGCCGCCGTCCTCGACGAGGTCCGCCGGGCCGAAGCCGCCCTGAACGAGGGCAGGACCGCGTTCGCCGCGGGCCTCGACCGCACCCTCCTGCGCGAGCTGCACCTGCTCACCGCCAAGCCCTTCCTCTACGTCTTCAACCTGGACGACGAGGAGCTCGGCGACGAGACCCTCCGGGCCAAGCTCCGCGACATGGTCGCCCCCGCCGAGGCGATCTTCCTCAGCGCCAAGATCGAATCCGAGCTGATCGAGCTCCCCGACGACGAGGCGCTCGAACTCCTCCAGTCGATGGGCCAGGACGAGTCGGGTCTCGCCCAGCTCGTCCGCGTCGGTTTCGACACCCTCGGCCTGCAGACCTACCTGACGGCAGGCCCGAAGGAAGCCCGCGCCTGGACGATCAAGAAGGGCGCCACCGCTCCCGAGGCCGCCGGCGTCATCCACTCCGACTTCCAGCGCGGCTTCATCAAGGCCGAGATCGTCTCCTTCGAGGACCTCCTCGCCGAAGGCTCCGTCCCCGCCGCCCGCTCCGCAGGCAAAGCCCGCATGGAAGGCAAGGACTACATCATGCGCGACGGCGACGTAGTCGAATTCCGCTTCAACGTCTAACGGTTCGATCACCACGAACCCGCCGCCCAGGCTGCACACGGCCCGGACACTCCCCGGAGTGTCCGGGCCGTTCGGCTTTTGGGCTCTCTCGGCTGGGATCTGTGGGACGGGGTCAGCGGAAGGACGGGGCGGCGGTGGTGGCCCAGTCGGCGAAGGAGCGGGGGGAACGGCCCAGAAGGTGCTCGAGGTCGGGGCTGACGCGGGTTTCGGCGGGGACGGGCTCGCCGAGGACGGCGAGGGTCGCGTCGGCGACGGGCTCCGGCATGAAGGTGATCATCTGGGCGCGGGCTTCGGCGGGGGACTGCTCGACGAAGCGGATCGGCTCGCCGAGCGCCGTGGCGAGGGCTTCGGCGCGCTGGCGCGGGGTGGTCGCCTCGGGGCCGGTCAGTTCGTAGACCAGGGTGTCGTGGCCGTCCGTGGTGAGGACGGTCGCGGCGACGGCGGCCAGGTCGGCCGGGTCGACGGTCGGGAGGGCGACGTCAGCGAACGGCGCGGGCGCGATCCGGCCGGTCCTGACGGGCTCCAGCCATGCGAACGCGTTGGTGTGGAAGCCGCCAGGCCGCAGGATCGTCCAGGAAAGCCCCGACTCGCGGACGGCACGTTCGAACGCAGCCGGGTGGGCGTACGCCTCCGGACGGGTGCCCGCCCCGATCGAGGACAGCAGCACGATCCGGCCGACCCCCGCCTTCCGCGCGGCGGCGACGATCCCGTCCGGGTCATCGCCCGCGACCAGCAGGAACAGGGCGCCGGCCCCGGCGAGGACGGCTTCGAGCGAAGCCGGGTCGCCGAGGTCGGCGGCGACCGCCCGCACCCCGTCCGGCACGTCCGCTGCGGTGATCCGGCGGGCGACGGCCGTGACCTCGTGGCCGGCGGCGAGCCGTTCGACGATGCCGCGTCCGACGTTCCCGGTGGCTCCGGTGACAACGATCATGATGCACTCCAGTGAGTTAGTTGACTGACTTAAAAGGACCGTAGCACAGGTTTCCGGCTATCGTTAGTCAGGTGACTGACTCAAGAAGTGTGAAGGCCGGGGGGAAGCGCCGCCGGCTCATGGAGGCGTCCGCGCGGGTCCTGTACGAGCAGGGCGTCGAGCGGACCACGATCGCCGACATCGCCCAGGCCGCTGACGTCCCGGTCGGCAACGTCTACTACTACTTCAAGACCAAGGACGAGCTGATCGAGGCGGCTCTGGCCGAGCACGCTGAAGGGTTCGCCTCCCTCACGACGGAGCTGGCCGTCTTGAACAGCCCGATGTCCCGGCTGAAGGGCCTGGTCGATCGGTGGGAGCGGCAGCGCGAGCAGACCGCGCGGTACGGCTGCCCGTTCGGCACCCTCGCCAGCGAACTGGACAAGCGCGCCGACCCCGCGCTGGACGCCTCAGCCGCCCACGTCCTGCGCCTGCTGCTCGACTGGACCGAGACCCAGTTCCGCGAGCTGGACCTGGCCGACCCCCCTGGCCTCGCCCTGACGTTCGTCTCCGCCTACCAGGGCATGTCCGTCGTCTCCAACATCCTGCGCGACCCCGAGGTCATGACCAAGGAGACCACCCGCGTCAAAACCTGGCTCGACTCCCTCCAAGCGGCCGAGCCGGACAAGGCAGCGGCGGTCTGAACCACACCCCGGCCCAGGCGAGCGGATACGGATCGAATGGGAGAGGCGCACGGGGGTTGCGGCGGTCCGAATCCTGGCCCGACCCAGGTGGGCGGATACGGATCGAGTGGGAGAGCCACAGGGGGCGGTGGCGGCCCGGACGACGCCCCCTCCCAGGCAGCGGATACGGATCGAGTGGGAGAGTCGGACGGGGCGGTGGTCTGAGATACGGCCCGGGCGCGGGTGGGCGGATGCGGATCGAGGGGAGGGGCGATGGAGGCGGGCGAGTTGCGGCGGCTGCTCGGCGGGTGGTCGCAGGAGGGGGCGGAGACGCTTTACGGACGGTTGGCGGCCCGGCTTTCCGCGATGACGCAGGAGGGGACGCTCGGGGTGGGGGAGCGGCTGCCGTCCGAGCGGGCGCTGGCCGAGGTGCTGGCCGTGAGCAGACGGACGGTGGAGGCCGCCTACGACCGGTTGCGGGCGGAAGGCCGGATCGAGAGCCGGGTGGGCGCGGGTTCGTGGGTGACGGAGGCGGCGGCGCCGCGGCCGCACCGGACCGTCGAACCGCGGCATCTGGAGCACATGGCGGAGCGGCGGCCCGTCGACCTGACGTTGGCCACCCCGGCGGCGCATGAGCTGGTGCGTCGGGCACGGGAGGAGACGGAACCCCCGTTCGACGGACGCGGCTACTACCCGGGCGGCCTGCCCGAGCTGCGGGAACAGATCTGCGCATGGTTCGGCTCCTACGGTGTGCCCACCCGCCCCGACGAGGTCACGGTGACGGCGGGGGCGGTGCAGGCGTTGTGGCTGGCGACCTCGGCGCTGGCGGCCGGGGCGGAGGTCGGAGTCGAAGACCCGACCTCGCCCTCCATCCTTACCGCGCTCCGCGCCCACACGCTCAGACTCCGCCCGCTCCCTGTGGATAACTTCGGCATCGAACCGCCGAAGGGCGGGCTCGACGCCGTCGTCCTCACCCCCGCCTACTCCAACCCGACGGGCGCCCGCCTCACCGAAGGCCGGGCGGAACGCCTCCTCGCGGCCGCGGGCGACGCCCTGGTCATCGAGGACCTCGCCCTGCTCGACCTGCGGCTGGACGGCCCGCCACCGGTCGTCCTCGCGGGCCGCGGCAACGTCCTGTCGATCGGCACGATGAGCAAGGCGCACTGGGCGGGCCTGCGGATCGGCTGGGTGCGCGGGCCGCGCAGGCTGATCCGGTACATCGAGTCGGCGCGCGGCGTCATGGATCTCGGTGCGTCCGTCGACGCCCAGGTCCAGGCCGCGTGGCTGCTGGCGCGGCACGCCGAGGCGATGGCCTGCCGGCTGCCGCGGGTGCGCGCCTCCCGCGACGCCCTTGCCGAAGCGCTAGATCTTCATGCCCCCGCGTGGCAGTGGACTCTCCCCGAAGGGGGACTATCCCTCTGGGTGGAGCTGCCTCGGCCCGTCGCTCCCGAACTGCTCCAGCGTGCGCTCCGCGAGGGTGTCGCGCTGCTGCCGGGCGAGGAGTTCCGGGTGTCGGCGCGCGACCCGTCGCACCTCAGGATCCCTTTCGTCCTGCCGCCTGACGAGCTGGCCGGGGCGGTGTCGCGGCTCGCAGCGCTCGAAGCCCGTCTCTGACCGCGCCGGGCCGCGCCCCCGCGAGCTGCGTGACGGTGAACGCGGCCGCGATGAGGAGTGTCAGCGCCAGCTCGCGCGGCCCGAACGGCGTGTGCTCCACGCGCACCGCGACGAGCTGCGCGATCAGCGGGAACAGCACGAACACGAACGACGCCGCGACGGCCGTGATCCGCTGCAGCAGCCAGAAGTACCCGACGAGCCCGAGCACCGACGCGATCAGCCCGAGATGGATCGTCGCCCCGACGGCCTCCGTCGTGAACCGGGGTGTTTCGGTCAGCATCCCGGCGCCGGTCAGAGCCAGTCCGGCGATGAGCATCGGCACCGTGTTGAGCGTCAGCGGATGGACCTCGGCGCCGTGCCGCTTCACGATCACGTAAGCGAACGCGTGCATACAAGCGGCCGTCAGCGCGGCCACCACCGCCCACCAGCTCTTCGCCGACACATCGGTCACGAGCAGCAGCAGCGCCGCACACGCCACGAGCACCCCGCCCACCTGCACCGGCCGGAGCGGCGCGCCGAGCAGCGGCTTGCTCAGCAGCACGATGACGACCGACTCCATCGCGAAGCAGAGCGCGGCCAGACCCGTCGAGATCCCAGTTTCGGCCAGGTTCAAAAGAAAGAACGGGACGCCGAAATAGCAGACCGTGGCGAAGGCGGCGAACCAGAACAGCCGTCGCGGAAACAGCAGCGGCACCCCCAGCACCAGACAGAGTGTCACCAGCACCGGAACCGCGACCGCGAACCGCAGCCCGGACGCCGTCAACGGCCCCAGGTCAACGGCCGCCGCCTTGATGGCGATCCAGTTGGTCCCCCAGATCACAGTGACCAGCACGTACATGAGCGGAATTCGCATGACCGGGATGTTCCGCTCGTTCCGCTCTGAGGTGAACGGCCAATCGGCGGGCCAATCCCCTGTTCCAGCAGCGTGCTCGTGGGGGAGGAGTGAGCACTGCGACATGCACAACCGCGCGCCGAGGCTCGTGTTCTTCCGGGCCGACTGGAACAATTGCCTCTCGTGGCTACGCTTGGTGCCACGTGACGGACATCAGACGCGCGCCGACCGGGGGCGAGGCGCATTAGGCGGAGGCGCGATGGCTCGCAGGTCGGCTGTGCAAGACGGCCCAACTGCGCTCGAAGAGTCCTGGGACGAACCCAAGCGGCGCACCCCGAAGAAGGGGTGGGGCGGTGGGGGCGGACGCTGGTGGATCTGGGTGGGCCGGGTCCTCCTGTGGACTTTCGTGCTCGTCGTCATCGTCAACGGGATCCGCGCGCCCTTCGAACGGTTCACCGCCCCCGACGGCCCCGGGACGACGACGTCCAGCATCCCCGCCGACGGCCAGTTCCCCGTCAGCGGCGCCTCCGCGTTCGCGCTCCAGTTCACGCAGGTCTACCTGAACTACGACCAGATCACGGCCGTCGACCGGCAGAAGGCCCTCGAACGGTTCGTCCCCGCGGGCTCCGACCAGTTCGGCTGGGACGGCAAGGGGCAACTGGCCGCCGGTTCCGCACAAGTGGCCTCGGTGGACGTCAAGGACGTCAACCGGGCGCTGGTGAACGTCGTCGCCAAGGTCGGCACCCGGTGGATCCAGCTCTCGGTTCCGGTCTTCACGCGCGGCGGCGGTTTCGTCGTGTCGGGACGGCCGGCGCTGCTGGAGCCGCCCGCCCGGATCGAACCCCCGGACGTCAAGGGGATCGACCACGACACCGACCTGGAAGCCCAACTCCAGAACACCCTCCAGGGCTTCTTCCAGGCGTACGCGGCCAGCGACAAGGTCAACCTCCCCCGATTCACCGACAACCCCGCGATCCAGGGGCTCGGCGGCGGCGTCACCTTCGGGCAGCTCGGTGACATCGACGCCCCGAAGGGCTCCTCCGACGAGCGGACGGTCACCGTCCCCGTCACGTGGATTTTCCCCCAGACCCTGGCCAGGGGCTCAGAGGGCATGGTCACCATGGTCTATGAGCTCACCGTGGTGAAGAAGAGCGGCAACTGGAACGTCGCCTCGATCCGCGGTGCCCAGGCCGGGTCCTAGAAAGAAGGTATTCGTGCTCCTCCAGCATCTGTCGGACGTTCTGGCAGACCCCAACAACACCGAGCTCAAGACCGACGACCTGGCGACGTGGCTGCGTAACCTGTTCGGTCCGCTGTTCCTCGTCATCGTCTCGATCGTGGCGCTGTTCTTCCTGTTCACCCGGGAGATCACCCGTTTCGCGCAGTTCATCCTGCTCGCGATCGGCATCGGGATCATCTTCTACGTTCCGAACATCATCGAGGTGACGGCGAAGGCCATCGCCGCGGCCCTGGGCGTGGACCTCAACTGAGCGTTCCGGGCTGACGGCGAGGGGGAGTGGCATGGATCTGCCCACATACACCAATGTCTGGCGTATCGAGAAAAGGTTGTACAAGCTGTACGACCTGCGGCTTCCCATGCCGCTGCCGCTCGTCACGATCGGCGTCTACGCGGGCTCGTTCGTGCCGTGGATCGTGTTCCTGCAGCTCCTCAGCATCCCTTTCGGTGCGCCTTGGCATGTTCTGTACCTGGTGCCGCCGGGGCTGGTCGCCTGGTTGGCGACCCGCCCCGTCATTGAGGGCAAGCGGCTCAACGAACTCCTCCAGTCGCAGATCCGCTACCTGGCCGAGCCGCGCACCTGGTGCCGTCTCACCCCGATCCGCGAGCCCCGCGAGGTCGTGGTCGTGGCGCGGGTGTGGCGCAGCCCGTCGCAGATCGCCCCGACCCTGACCGAGGTCTCCACCCCGGTCAGCCCGTCGATCCCGGCCCCCCGCCCGGCCACGGCCTCGGCTCCCCAGCCCCTCTCCCAGTACGCCGCCGAATACGCCGCCGCCCACCAGGACGCCGTGGCCCGCACCCGAGCCGCCCTC
>NZ_BAAGZI010000068.1:0-20599 GCF_054778695.1 Actinocorallia lasiicapitis | reverse complement strand
GCTGCTGAAGCGGGGCTCCACCGCACGGCCCGCGGCCGCCGCACCCGGCCTGGCGGTCGACGGAGCCCCGCTCACCGCTCACACCGGACGGGTCGACGC
This sequence comes from Actinocorallia lasiicapitis, assembly GCF_054778695.1. Classification (NCBI taxonomy): domain Bacteria; kingdom Bacillati; phylum Actinomycetota; class Actinomycetes; order Streptosporangiales; family Thermomonosporaceae; genus Actinocorallia; species Actinocorallia lasiicapitis. Next base: position 20,500 of record NZ_BAAGZI010000068.1, on the reverse strand, counting down.
CGTCGCCTTCCACCCGGACCGTCCGCTACTGGCGAGCGGCGGCTGGGACAAGGCCGTCCGGCTCTGGGACACCGGCGCCCGCACCCAGCGTCGGCTGGACGGCCACCGCGGCCCGATCACGTGCGCCGCGTTCACCCCCGGCGGTGAACTCCTGACCGGCTCCTGGGACCGGCAGGTCCTGGCCTGGGACGTCGACGGCACCGCCCCGTCCGGCGCCTACACCGGCCACACCGACATCGTCTACGCCCTGGCCGTCTCCGCCGACGGCACCCTCCTGGCGACGGGCGGCCGCGACCGGACCGTCCGCCTCTGGTCGACCGAGACCCGCACGCTCCTGCACACGCTGCGCGGCCACTCCGGCACCGTCTACGCCGTCGCCTTCCACCCCGACGGCTCGACCTTGGCCTCCGCCGGAGTCGATGGCAAGATCCGCCTCTGGAACCCCGCCACCGGCGACCCCCGCTCCACCCTGACGGGCCACACCGGCGACGTCTGGACCCTCGCCTACGCCCCCGACGGCGTCCTCGCCTCCGCCGGCGAAGACCACACCATCCGCCTCTGGCCGGGCCCGCGCGTCCTCACCGCCCACACCGCCCCCGTCACCTCCCTGGCCTGGCACCCCACCGGCTCGCTCTACTCCGCGGACACCGACCGCACCCTCCACCACTGGCCGGCCGCGACTTCGACCTCGATCTCCACCCTCACCCCGCACACCGACCGCATCGACGCCCTGGCCCTCTCCCCGACGGCCCTCGCCACCGCCTCCTGGGACCGCACCCTCCGCCTCTGGCACCTCCCGTGAGACGCGGTTCGCGCTCGCTGCTCGGCCGTCAGCTCCGCGGCCCCTTGACGATGATCGGTGAACCGTCGGCGTAGACGAGGACCCGCTCGCCCAGCGGCCCGGCCAGCCGGAACCTGATCGGCGCGAACCGGGTTTCGAGCCCCCTCATACAGGCGCTGGGCGGGCCGGGATTGACGCCGTCCGCCCGGGCCCGCAACCCGACGGCCACCGCGGAGCCGGATTCGAGGACGACGGGGTCGAACACCCAGTGCGTGTCGGCGGCGCAGCCGTCGGGCGGCACGCGCATCGTGATCGTCAAGGTGCGGGCGGCCGGGTCGGGACGGGCGAGCATCGCCGCGTCGGACGCCTCCTGAGTCCGGCCCAGTTCCCAGAACGCCTCAGGGACGATCGCCGGCCAGCCGATGGCGCCCCCACCGGCCACCGTGAAGATCCAGGCGGGCATGGTGACACGGCCCCGGTCGGTCACCAGCGGAACCGACCCCAGCTCAGCACCGGTGATCTCGACCGGATCCGTGCCGGTGCCCGGGTCTGCGGGCTCGGCCATGGCGTCGAACGCGCTCCGCGCCGAGATCGCGGGATAGTCGTGGCCGGAGCCGCCCGGCAGCCGGACGGCGAGCGTCGGCGGGGCCGTGCCCGGCAGCGCACCGGTCAGGGCGAACGCGCTGTCGGCGAGCGCGGCCTTGTGATTCCCGGTGGTCCCGCCGATCAGCACGGGCAGTGATCCGATCGCGATGATCGGCCGGGGCGCGCGGTCGGCACGGAACGCCGCCCAGCTCGCCAAGGCGGCCTCCGTCGGCTCCTGCCCGGTCGGCTTCGGCATCCTCGTGAGGTCACGCGTGCTCAGTTCGGACGGCTGCCCACCCAGGTCGGCGCCGTCGAGCAGCCCCGGCACACCGACCGCCGCGACGATCGCCACCACCCCGGCCGCCACCACGACCCGATGCCGATGGCCCCTCACTGAACCGTCCTCAGTGAGCCCACTTCGACCAGCCCGTTATGCCGAAGATCCTCGGCTTCGGCGCCGCTTCCGCCGGGGAGCCGACCGTGACGCTCGCGACCGCCCACGCAGCCCCCCGTTTCTCCACCGGATGCTGCCCATTCTGCCCCGTGAAGGACGCCATCGGTGGCGACGAATATGAGCCGTTTGGCGAGTCTCGTCCAGATGGCTGGGCAGCCTGAAGCGCTATGAACCCGCCCAAACGGTGATTCCGCCTAGCCGGGGCGTCCGCGATCCGACGCGGGTCGCGGTCATCGCGCTCCATGAGAACCAGTCCACACCGAGCCCTGCCGGTTCCGACGACGGCACGGCCGCCTGGGCTGTCTCCAGCCGGGCACCCCTCCGGCCCCGGCTTCGTCCGGCTCACGGTGCCGTCAGTACAGGAAGGCGCCGCTGGCGAGCGGCCGGTCAGGCGCGGCGATAGGTCCACTTGCTGGTCTGGGTGCCGCCGCCGTCGGCCTTGCTGTACCTGGTCTTCTCGGTGATGATCAGCGTCTTTTTGGTGCAGGTGTAGCTGCCCTTGGCGACGGTGACCAAGTCCGAGACGCCGCTGCGCACGTTGGGAGCAAGCGGGCGGTTGCCCATGTCGGACTTATGCGGCGAAGTGATGACGACCCGGTAGGTCGCGTTGCCCTTGGCGCTGGCGGCCCGACCGGTGATCGTGCCCTTGCTCGTGCCGGTGCTGGCGCCCTTGATCGTGAGCGTCTTCCGGTACTGGCTCCACCCCTTGAACTTCTTACCGCCCGAAGTGCCGGTGTTGACGATCTTGGCGGCCGCGCTGAAGTCATAGGTGAACGTCGTGCCCTTGATGCGCAGCCGCTCGCCCGCACCACCCTTGGAGACGACCTTGAACCCCGGATAGTCGCCGTGATGGACGGCCGAACCCAGCCTCCAGCTACCGTTCACGCACTTGGTGCCCGCCTCGGCGCTCGCCCCGCCCACAACGGCCGGCAATCCCACGACCCCCAAGATCACCAAACCACAGACGCCCAGCTTCACCACAAACCACCCATTCATCACACTTCCGGACAATCGTGCCGGAGTGTAGCGAATCCCCCTTCCTGTTCACGCCGTGGACGGCTCCCGGCCTCGCGGACAGCCGTCAGAAATCCTTAACGACCCCACACTCGTAGGTCGCGTTCGACAGAAAATCTTCCGTGATGCGGACACCAGTGAGGTGTTCGGTCAACGCGAAGGCCCCATCGATCACGGCTCCGAAGTCGTCGGCGTCGTCCTCACGTTCGGTGGTGACGAACCCGATGGCCGTCATGACGTCGGTCAGGGCATCGGGCGTGGTGCCGTAACGGGAATCGGCGAACAGGGGGTCGAACCCAAGACGCAGCTCTCCGTCCTCCACCCAGACGAACTTCGAGACGGCGTTCACGTTGCAGAAATGGGAGACGAACCGAGTCCCGGCCGACAACGGAACGTAGACCTTCTCACTGACGCCCAGAAATCCGTTGATCTCCAATCCGATGGCCCAGCCCGCGAGCTCCGTCACCGCGATCGGCATATCGCGGTCGTTCTCCGGCCACAGCTCCTCGGACAGTGTTTCAAGGCCGGTGACCGTCGGCCCCGGCCGCGCACCGATCGTCCGCAGGAACTCCGCACCCGACATCCCCCGCACCAGCGTCAAGCAGTACTCGGCAGGAAAGTCCCCATCGTCGTCGTCAACCCAGCCGTAATCCGTCGCCCTCACATCGATCATTGCCGCATCATGACAGGCGGCACTGACATTTCCGCACCCTCACCCAGCCACGTCAGAACGATCGCGTTCCATCGCCGACCTCACCCGTCCGCATGTCGGCTAACCTGCGGCCGTGACAGGCACCGCGCACCACCCCCTGCTCTTCCTCGACGTCGACGGCCCCCTCATCCCCTTCGGCGCGTCACAGCACTATCCGACCTATCGGACGAGCGCCCATGACGACGCGAACCCGCTCCTGGCCAGGATCAACCCCGCACACGGCCCCCGTCTGCTGGCTCTCTCCTGCGAGCTGGTCTGGGCGACGACCTGGATGGCCGACGCCAACGAATGCATCTCCCCACGGCTGGGACTCCCGCAACTGGAGGTGATGACCTGGCCCGAGCCCTCTGCGGCGGACGAGCGCCACGGCCTCCACTGGAAGACCCGCGCCCTAGCCGACCGGGCAGCCGGACGCCCCTTCATCTGGATCGACGACGAGATCACCCCCACCGACCGAGCCTGGGTGTCGGCACACCATCCCGCCCCCGCCCTCCTCCACCGCATCGACCCCCGCCAGGGCCTCACCGACACCGACTACACGACCCTCACCCAGTGGCTGCACGGCCCATACCCGACTACGAGCTGACCCGCCCCAGCCGGGAAAATGCTTTGTGTGGTTGGCCGTGTGACGTGAAGGTAGGGGTATGTGCGCTTCGCGTTCGTCTCAGTCGTTCGGTCTGCTGGCCGCCGAGGATGTCGTCCTCATGCAGGGGCTCGCGCAACGGATCGTGGCGTTGCGTCCCGAGTTGGTGAACCCCGACGCGTCGTTCGGTGAACTCGCGTGGATCTGGGGGAAAGGCCACGCCGCTCACGGCGCGACCTGGCCGCGCGGGCTGTGGTTCTCGGACGGCGAACTCGTCGCGTGGGCCTGGGCGTCGCTGCCGCACCAGGTGCGACGGGACGACGGATCGGTCACGGACGTCCCCGACGCGTCAGTGACCTTCCAGGTCCATCCCGGCCACCCCGAGCTGCTCGACGACGTCATCGCCTGGTTCGAGGAGACCGCGCCCGACGTCGACCGGCGCGTGATCGCCCAGGCCGGCGACGAGCCCACCCTGGCCCGGTGGACGGCGTCCGGGTACGCCTGCCACGACGGCGGCGTCTGGACACGGCTCAACGAACGCGGCCTCGAACACGTCGCGGCGCCCGCGCTGCCAGGCGGATTCCGCTTCCGCACCGCGGCGCAGGCCGGCCCTGACGCCGCGGCCCGCGCCCACATCGACGCCTGGCATCCGACGACCCACTCACGAGAAGCCCACGAAGGCGTCCGGCACACAGCGACCTACCGGGACGATCTCCACATACTCGTCGAGGCGCCGGACGGCACGATGGCCGCCTCAACGATCATGTGGCTGGACGAAGCCAACCGGACCGCGGAGTTCGAGCCGGTCGGGACGCATCGCCACTTCCGCCGTCAAGGACTGGCCCAGGCGATGCTGCTCCACGCCATGCGGGTGGCCAGGGACGCGGGCGCCACCCGCATGACCGTCGCGTCCCTGGGCACTCCCGGCAACGCCGCGCTACGGCTCTACGAGAGCGTCGGATTCCGCGAGTTCACCCGCGACGTCGAACTCGTGAAACGGACGCCACGACCGTCCTCCTGACGTTGGTCGCGGGACGGACTTCACTTCAGATGCCGGACGAAGAACCGCGCCGCGGCGTCCCCCGCGAATTGCGGGACGCCGGTGTGCCCGCCCATGTTGGCGTTCAGCGTCTTCTCCTTGGAGCCGAAGGCGTCGAACAGGTTCAGGGCCGACTGCCGGTCGTTCCCTTCGTCGTCCCACTGCAGCAGGACGTGCAGCGGAATGGTCACCTGACGGGCCTCCTCGAACATGATCCGGGGCACGAAACTCCCCGCGAACAGAACGGCCGCCGAAATACGCGGCTCGACCACCGCCAGCCGGACCCCCACGGAGATCACCCCTCCCGAGTACCCGACCGGACCACCGATCTCGGGTAGCGAAAGAAGGGCGTCCAGGGCGGCCCGCCATTCCGGGACCGCCTTTTCGACCAGCGGAAGGACGAGCCGGTCGACGATCTCCTCGCTGACCGGTTCCCCCGCTTCCAGCGTTCGCCGCAGGTCGGCGCGGGCCTGCTCGGCGTCGGCGGAACGGGGCCGCTCACCACTGCCGGGAAGCTCGATGGTGGCCGCGGCGAAGCCGTCCGCCACGGACTGCCGGGCCCGGGCCGCCAATCGGGGACGCATCATGTGAAGCCCGCCGGGGTGCCCGATCAGGATCAGCGGAACCGGCGCGGACACGGATGCGGGCGTCCACAGAATCCCGGGAATGTCGCCGAGGGTGAATTCGCGTTCGAGAACGCCGTCGTCGAAGCGCTGCTCAGAAATGAAACGCATGGTCGTGCCTTTCGGGAATGCGCAGGAACGGCGCTCCCGGACGACCTATCGCCCGACCATGACCCCAGAGGGGAGCACCCATGTCGAAACGTTCACGGGTACCACCTCCTCGTTCTCCAGCACGGCCTCCAAAAATTTAGCAGCACGCACCCTGCCCCGCCAACGGCTTTTTCGCGGAGCCACCCCCGGACGGAACACCGCAACGTCCGAAACCCGCCAGACAACCCCCGCCACCCAGACCGACCCTGAATCCATGGAACTCCGCGCCATCCCCAAAACCACCCTGGAAGACCTGCTCCACAAGGACGACGCGGGCCGCCCACCCCGCCTGCTCACCGACGACGAGGGCGGCAGCCCCCTGCGCTGCTGCCTGACCAAGGCCCGCCCAGGCGAGAAGATCGCCCTCCTCTCCTACGCACCCCTCCGCAGATGGGCGGCCGCAAAAGGCATCGACCCAGGCCCCTACGACGAAGTAGGCCCGATCTTCATCCACCCCTCCCCGTGCGACGGCCCCACGAACAACACCTGGCCCCACACCGCCCCCCGCATCCTCCGCGCCTACACCCACTCCGGCTCGATCCACAGCGGCCACCACCTCCCCGCCGACACGAACCCGACCCCCCACCTGCAATCCCTCTTCACCAACACCCAAGTCGCCCTGATCCACGTACGCGCAGTCGAATTCGGCTGCTTCCAATTCGAAGTCCACCCGACCCCGCAGCTCCTACAGATCGTCTGAGAAGTCGGCCGGATTGGGCGGAGTGTCGTTCACACTGATGGCGAGCAGATCACTCGAGGAGAACTCGGCGCCGCCCCGCTCCCCGGTGACGCCCGTCTGCTTGAGCTTCTGATGAAGAAGACCCGCCTCGAGATAGCCGGACCAAGGAGTACGGATACCGAGAAAGGACTCGGCAGCGCTGGAGAAAAGCCGGAACAGCACCCTGTGGTCGAACGTCATACTCGCACGGTCGGGCGCTCGCCGACCCGCCGTGGCCGCCCACCTGTTCGGGATTCTGGCCGAGGCTTCGATGCGTTGCGTCTCAGTGGGCTGGGAGGCTGCCGATCGGGGCCTCGAGGTGGCCGCCGTTCACGGTGCACCACCAGGAGGCTCGCGCTTCGGAGCGGCGGGCGTGGAGGCCCGTACCGTGGGTGGTGCAGAGCGGCCAGACGGTCCAGGATTCGGCGATCGACTCCTGTACCTGGTCGGCGACGGCCGCGAGCAGCAGTGCCGGATCGGCGGTGTCGGAGGCGGTGATTCCGTTGCCGTGCTGCTCGCCGTCGTAGACGGGGAACGCGCGAGCGCCGTCGTCCCATTCGGGGTAGGTGAGCTCCAGGCTGCCGGTGAGGCCCCGGGCGCGGACGTCCCGCTCGACCAGGGCGAACGCCTCAGCCACCGGTTCGCGCAGCTCGGGGGCGAGCGCGAAGTCCGGCTCGAATTCCAGCGACTCCAGGAGCGCCCACGCGACGGGAACGGCCGCCTTTTCGCTCAGCACCGGACCCGCCAGAAGAACCACCACTGGTCCAAGGTCTTCCGGGGCCTGCGCTGCCAGCTCCCATGCGAGTTCGTAGACAGGCCGCCCTTCCCGTAGCGCGGTGTACAGGGCACGTTCCAGTTGCTGGGCTTCGCTCAGCACCGGTTCGCGGTAGAGACCCAGGACGACGAGAGGGTTGTCGGAACCGTCCGCCCAAGAGGCGAAAGTGACGGACATGCCTCCCGCTTCGGTGTGGCTGATGCGGCCGCCGTCCCATTCGTACTCGAAGCTCTCCACGATTCCATTCTCGCGCTCTGGTCAAGCCGTTTCGCAGGCCGACGTCACTCAACAAGAAATGGCTTCCCGCGCTGATCCCTGTGCATCGGGAACGCGCCGCTTGTGGACGCCGCCTCCGGAAAGCTCCCGCATCGCGCCGACTTCCGCCGCCGGGTCGAGCGCCACGGAGGTCTGCCTCTCGCACGTTTCGGAGCACGGGCGGGTGCTCGACATCGAGACGGGCACATCCGCGGATGCAGTGTTCTCAGATGGTCAGGTGCAGGGCGCGGGCGACGGCGCTGGTGGTGGAGGAGGTGGGGGTCGGGGTGTAGCCGTCGCGTAGGGAGGCGTCGAGGTCTTTGAGGCCGTTGCCGGTGAGGGTGATGACGATGGTCTGGCCCTGGGGGAGACGGCCTGCGCGTTGCTGGTCGAGGAGGCCTGCGACGGCTGCCGCTGAGGCGGGTTCGGCGAAGACTCCGTCGTGGCGGGCGACCATGCGGTAGGCGTCGAAGATGTCCGTGTCCGTGACGGCGGAGATCATTCCGTGGGATCGGTCGCGGGCGTTGATGGCGCCGGTCCAGGTCGCGGGGTTGCCGACGCGGATGGCGCTGGCCTCGGTCTGGGGGGACGCGACGGGTGCGCCGCTGACGAGGGGAGCCGCGCCCGCGGCTTGGAAACCCCACATCCGTGGGAGGCGGGTGGCGAGGCCGGCGGCGGCGTAGACCTCGTAGCCGGTCCAGGTGGCGGTGATGTTGCCGCCGTTGCCGACGGGCAGGCAGTGGAGGTCCGGGGCGTCGCCCAGGGCGTCCACGACTTCGTAGGCGACGGTCCGCTGCCCGGCCAGCCGCAGCTCGTTGCCGACCGAGTTCACCAGCGCCACAGGGTGGTGGGCGGCGAGGTCGCGGGCGATCCGCAGGCAGTCGTCGAAGGTCCCCGCGACTTCGATGATCTCGGCTCCGTAGCGGACGACCTGGGCGAGCTTGCCCAAAGCGACCGCTCCCTTGGGCACCAGCACGGCGGCCGTCAGACCGGCGCGGGCGGCGTAGGCGGCCGCCGAGGCGCTGGTGTTGCCGGTCGAAGCGCAGATGACGGCCTCGGCTCCGTCCTCGACCGCACGGCTCACGGCCACCGTCATCCCGCGGTCCTTGAACGACCCGGTGGGATTGGCCCCTTCGACCTTCAGCCAGACGTCGCAGCCGGTCAGCGACGACAGGTGGCCGGAGCGGAGCAGGGGAGTGTTGCCCTCGCCGAGGGACACCGCAGGGGTGTCGTCAGTGACCGGCAGCCAGCGCCGGTAGCCGCTGTTGATCAGACCATCCCAGATGCTCATGAAACGAACCGTAACATTCGTTACATCATTCTCGTCAACTGCAAATGATGTAACATTCGTCAGTGTGGAGCCTGAATCGTTGGAGACCCGTCTCGGTGAGATCTACTCCGAGCTGCCCGCGGGTGAGCGTGCGGTCGTCCGCGTGCTGCTGGAGGACTATCCGTTCGCGGCGCTCGGCTCGCTGCGGGCGCTCGCCGACCGGGCAGGGGTCAGCGCGCCGACGGCCTCGCGCTTGGTCAACCGTCTGGGTTTCGACGGTTTCGCCGGTTTCCAGGCCGCGGTGCGGGCCACCGCCCGCGAACAGGACCGATCACGGCTCCGTGAGTTCGCCACCCGGCAGAGCGACACCCATCGCGCGGCGCAGGAGCTGAGATCCGGACTCGAAAGCGCGCTCGCCGCGGTGACCGAACCCCTGCTCGCCACCGCGGCCACACGCCTGGCGCGGGCGGGTGAGGTCTGGGCTCTGGGCGGTCCGTTGAGCGGGCTGGCCGCCGAATACCTGATCCGGCAACTGGCCGGTCTGCGTCCCGGGGCACGCCACGTCCCCGACGCCCCGACCGCGCGCGCCCGCACCCTGCTCGACCTGCGGCCGTCCGACGTGATCGTGGCCTACGACTTCCGCCGCTACTCCGCCGACACCGCACGTTTCGTCCGCGCGGCTCGCTCGCGCGGAGCCGGCCTGATCTTGATCACCGACGCCTGGGAGGCGCCCCTCGCCGACCAGACGGACGTGCTGATCCGGCTCCCGCGCGAAGCGGCCGGGCCCATCGCACCGCTCACTCACGAGATCGCCGTCACCGAACTGCTCCTCGTCGCCACCGCCGCGCGATTGGCCCCGGCCACCCGCCTCGCCGACCTCGACGCCCTCACCCGCGACCAACTGCCCCCGGCCCCGTGACCAGGACGGAAGCGGTGGGAGACTCATGGGATACTTTGGGCGATTTGTCACCGTTGTTGCAGGAGTCGGCTGGTGTCGTCAGTTCGCGATCGGATCCGGCTGGGCCCGGCAGGCGTCGTGCTTCGGGTCTTTCTGTTCGTGGTGCTGTTGGGCGGTGGGGTCGCCGGAGCGCAGTATGGGGATGCGCGGGACGGGTCGGTGGCCAGGCTGGTGGAGGATCTGCGCGACCACCGCGTCAAGGTGATCGAGTACGACTACAGCGGCGACGACCAGGACTACAACCTGGACCTGCGGTGGTCGACCGGCCCGTTCTCCTGGTGGGAGCGGCACGAAGGCGGCGACGCAGGACCTCCGTCCGACGAGATGGTGGAGACGTTCCCCGAGTTCGCAGGGCCACAGGGCTGGGACTTCGAGAACACCCTGCGCCGCGAGACGGCCGGCCAGAACATCAAGATCAGTCCATACGGGTTCGACGAGCCCGGCGGCATGTGGTGGGCGTCGCCGCTCCCTGGCGGCTACCGGTATCTGAGCGCGCTCGCCTGGCTCTCGACGCTGTGCATGTTCGGGGTGATGCTCAGCACCCGCGACCACCGCTACGCCAACCGATGGGCCTGGCTGTGGATGTTCATGTCGAGCCCGCTGGGGATGCTCGGCTACCTGTGGCTGGAGAAACGCCCCCTCCCGCCCCCGCTCGCACCCCGTGCGGATGCGCCGATCGGCGGCTGGACGGGCTTCCTCTACTCCATCGGGCTCTCGATCACCTTCACGGCGGCGACCTTCGTCATCGTCTGGCTGATCACCGGCGGCTGAGGGCGGCGCTCCCCGTGTCAGGCGGGACCTGCGCTAGCGATGGGCGGCGTGGGAGCGCATCTGCCAGGCGTCGGTGACGAGTTCTTCCAGACGCTCGACGTCCACCTGCTCCAGCCGGAGCATGACCAGGGGGAATCCGTCGTAGGCGGGCGTGGTGAAGAAGAGTCCCGGCTCGCCGAGCAGCAGCGCCTGCTTCTCCGCCTCGTCTCCGACATAAAGGACGGCGATGTCGGTGCGGATACCGCGCGGCTCACCCGGCCGGCGCTCCGGGTAGGACCAGACAAAGCCCTTGCCGGCGACCCGGAAATCGAAGCCGTCACTGTCGATCTCGACCACTTCAGGCAGCGCGAGCGCCAACCTGCGAACGTCATCGGCGTCAGCCATCGAGGCCGCTCCCGGACACCACCTTCTCCACGCGCACCAGGCTATCCGCCGCATACCGCGAACGGAGGCCGCGTCGCGGGAAAGTCACAATCGCGCCGCCGAACGGCCGGGTGGCTAGGGCTTTCGGAACTGACGGGGTCGTATGATGGGGACGTGAGCGGAGGCGACGGGCGGCCTCGGGAGAGCCGGGTCGAGCCGACTGTGTTTCCGGGTGCTGGAGTGGCCGGCCATCTGTTCGCCGCGCTCCATGGGGAGTTCGTTCCGCACGGGTGGCGAGATGCGGCGGCGACTGAGGACGCCTACAGCCTCTTCTACAAAAGGTCGCTGGCGCTGGGGTGGCTCACCGACGCGCGGCACGGCGCCTCCGCCGGGTACTGGGCGATGAACGACGCGGGGCAGGGCGCGGACTCGGCGTCGCGACCACCGCGCGTCGCGTGGTTCCAGGCGGACGTGACGCAACCGATCCCGGCGGACCGGCCGCTGCCGACGCAGGCCTTCCTCGCCTGCATCGATGACGTGATGGCGCGGATCGGGACGCTGAAACTACAGGCCGTTCAGGTGCTGCTGCCCCCGCATCGTCGAGGTGGCCCGACTCCGGGAACAACCCTGGAGAACGTGGGAGCCGTACTGGAGGCAGCCGACTGGTTCACCGACACCGGCCCGGGCCGCAGAACCCGGATCCGGGTGACGTTGGACAGCGGACAGATCCCGTCCGTCCCATCGGCGGCACCCGAGATGCTGCGGTGGTTGCAGGGCTTCCACCAGGACGCCTGCGTGTTCGACTCCGTCTCCGTGACGGGCGGCGCCGAGTCGTTTCTGCAGCCCGCCATCGGCGACCATTTCTGGCCCGGCCCTCCCGAACACCGAGCCGTTTTCCAGTGCACCCTCGCGGAGTGGTCGCTGGACGCCGTCGGATGGCTGGCCGCCTTCCTCGCCGAGGCGAGCGCCCAGCACGGCGTCGACACCCCGGTGCTGCTCACCGTCCACAGAACCACGGAGTCGGATCCGCGCACCGGCTGAAGCCCGGCCGGATGGACGTCCGCGTCCCGCTGCGAACGTCGAGCCACAACGCCTCAGGTCGCGGAAACCGCGCCCGTGTCTCGGGCTGAATCATCGGATGGCCGCGGGGGTTTTCAGGGTCCAGATTCCCTGGGCGGCGCGGCCCGGGAGGGGGAGGGCGGCGAGCCAGAGGGTCTTGGTGGAGGGAACGTAGGCCAGGGCAGGGGCGAGGGCGTTGATCCGTCCACCTTTGACGGGGAGGGGGATCGGACGGCTCCAGGTGCCCTGGGCGGTCACATGGGCTGCGGCCAGGCGTCCGGTCGCGGTGCGGCCGGCTGCCCACAGGCCGGTCCCGCCGTCGCTGGGTGAGGTTTGGAGTCGAATCTCGCCGGACAACCAGACCGTTGACGTGCGAGCCGTCAGTTCGTAGAGCTGGACGTCCCCGCAGGGGTAGGACGTTTCGCAGGCGGGCACGGTCGGCATACCGCCCAGCGGGACCGTTTTCCAGGCGGAGCGGTCACGGTGCAGCAGACGGGTGGCGCCGGTTCCCCGGGCGGCGAGCGCCCATCCGTCCCGGCCGGGGGTCTCGGCCATGGCGCTGAAGGTCTCCTTGGGGATGCCGGTGCGCGTCCAGCGGCCCTTGCGCAGGGCCCACCGGGACGTGGACGACGAACCCGTGACGTACACGTGGACGTCGCCCTTGCCGCGGACGACCAAGCCGGACGGCGAACCGGTGAACTCGCGGGCCACCGACCATTTCTTGCCGTTCCAGTGCAGGACGGCCGGATCGCCGTTGTTCTCGCCGTCCCCGTCGGTGGTGATCCAGACGTCGGAGGCCGACCGTCCCACCGCATGGGTCACCATGCCGGTGAGCCCCCGCGGAAGCCGGGTTCGTTTCCACGATCGGCCGTTCCAGTGGACCGCTCCGGGAACCAGATCCGAACCCGACAACCGCGAACTGAACACCCAGACGGACTTCCCGGCCGCGACGACCGCGTCGGGACCGTCCCGCCCCGTCGAAAGCGGCCCGGACTTCCGCCACTCCGACGACGTCGCAACCATCGATCCCGTCGCGCTCACCGACGAGAACAGGAGCCCGCAGGCAACGGCGCCCACCAGCCAGACCGTCCTATGACGCTTCAACAAAGCTGCTCGGCCACCTCAACATCCAGACCAAGCACGGAGGGTCAGGTGCGCGAACCATGACCTCCCCCAACCAGCCGTTCCACAAGGTGAGTGACACGCGCGAAGCGGGCCAACTCCTCCTCAGGGACTACGCCCTGGGCACCCGGCCAGAGCGCCGAGGTGGTCAACCGGAAGACGAGCGCACGCACCAGCATCTGAAGCCCGTCGAGACCGGGAAGAACGGCCTTGACCAGTTCTGGGCTCGCCTGGTAGTAGAGCAGTCCGTCGACGACCACGACCGCCTCGGCATACGCGACCGGCCGCCAGTAAGGAGAGAAGTCGATCACTGCTGGCGGCTGGCCCAGATGGAACATCACGTTCCCGGTCAGATCACCGTGAACGAGCTGGCATTCGGCGCGAACCGGTTCTTTGAGATCCCGCAGCCTCGCCAGCACATCATCGGCATCGGTCGACGATGGCGGCGGCGCTTCGTCCCAGGCGACCCGGTCGGCGATCGCCCACGGGTCTTGGCGCCGGTCAAGGAATCCGGGCCGCGGGACGTTCCGCAGCGCCTGGTGAAACGCCCTGCCAGCGGCAACCAGAGGCTCCCAGTTCCCAGCCGGTCCTTCACGGCCGTCCAGAAGTTCAGTGGCCGTCCAGCCCTCGACCACGTAGTCGCCCTCACGCGAGCGGCAGGGCCGCGGAACACGGAACGCGCCCGAGACGGGGAGATCCGCGAAGAGCGCTGCCGACCATTCGGCCGCCCGCCGATCACCGGCCGGCTTCAGAACCACGTCGCCGACACGGAAACACTCCCCCTGGCCGCCAACAAGCGGATGAGCCGATCCCGTCAGCTCGAATGCCGCAAGCACACTGGCCGGCGGCCCGGCAACCATCCCCGAAACCATGACCGACATCATGCCGGAACGCCCGATCAATGGGCATCTGGATTCCCAGGCCACGGGCACGGACCATCGATTGACCGGCAGAACGAGGTGCAGATAAGCACCTCCGAATACAAGATCCGGCCGATCAAAGCCAGGACCCGCGAACTCCTCGGCTACCCCCACCCCGCCAGGGTGCCGGACGGGGTGTTCGTGGAGCAGGCCATCGGGATCAGCACCGATGAGTTCACCCGCGCCAAGGACGCACGCGTCCGCTACATGCGGCACACCTTCCCGCTGCTGGACCTCGGCTGGTCCCGCCGAGACTGCCTCACCTACCTGGAAGGGCAAGGTTGGGCCTCGACTCCCAAATCGGCGTGTGTCGGCTGCCCGTTCCACGGCAACGACTTCTGGTTCCGCCTCAAACACCACAGCCCGGCCGAATGGGACGACGCCGTGGCCTTCGACGCCGCCATCCGCTACGGCCACCCCCGAGCCACCAGCACCGGAAGACCGGCCCGCCACCAGTTCTTCCTCCACCGCTCCTGCCTGCCCCTCGACCAGGCGCCCATCAGGACCCCCGACACCGGCGACCCGGACGGCTGCTCACCCTTCTCCTGCCGCGACGGCAGCCCCGCACCCGGGAACCGACCATGATCTGCCGTGCTGACCGAGTCCTCCTCATGGTGGCTGCGGCCCTTTCGTCTGGGTTCTTTGCGGTGGCCGCAACCGTCGGCAGCGGAAGCAGAGGCGCGCAGAGTTCGACCGAGCCCACAAAGGTCCACACTTTGGGCGCGCTTTCGCTGTTCGCGATGCGGCCAGAAACGACCCGATCGGGACGTCGCGATCGCCACGGTATCGGCGAGGCGGTGGACGATGAGTGACGACGAATCGAAAGGGCGGTCGGCGATGACACGGCTCACCGTTGATGAGCTCCGATCCCTTCCGCCGACGATCGACCTGCTGCTGGCGGCGAGCATTCTGGGCATCGGACGGACCAAGGCCTACGGGCTCGCCCGAGCGGAACAATTTCCCTGCAAGATCGTCCGGGTCGGCGACCTCTACCGAGTCTCCACCGCGGATCTCCTCAGGGTTCTGGGAGTCGACTACTAAGCCGGGCAGGGAGGACCTCGCGAGCGTTCTGGTCCGTCCTGGGGTGCTCGATCAGATCATAGATCTCGAAGGTGAACCGCGGTCTGCCCCTCGGCTGGCCTCGCCTTCCAGGGACGTGGACAATGCTTCCGCTACCAAGGGAGACGAACGGCCGTCGGCCTTCGCATGGGTCCGCATGAGCTCTTTGGCCGACGGTCCGTCATGAAGTTCTCTCGGCGGACCTGCCTGCCCTTGAGCCCTGAATCCAGGCGCACCGCCTGTGCGGGCCCTGCCCAATGCCCATCGCCGAGCTGGATGGCGTAGGCAGGTTCTGGGCAGCGGATCACGGCGCTGGGTGGAGTCGAACGATTCGGTGGCCTCGTGAGGAACTGTCAAGACCTGTGGATCAAGTCAGCGTGGCTGATCCAGCTGAAGTAGTCGGCGGCTTGCTGCGTTGCGGACGCGGCGGGTTCGCCCCTGTTCAACGAGCAGGCTGAGGGCTTGTTGTGAGGTGACGATCTGTACGAACGAGGCCGTGCGCTGGAACCAGTCGGAAGCGGTTGTGATCTCCTCGGCTGTCCATGGCTTGTCCAGCGCGATCGCTCTGAGCAGGGTCCACTCGCGCAGGCGTCGGATGAGGAAGGGACGGTCCCTTATCACCGTGGCCATGGTCTGGGCCCAGGCGGTGAACGCCGTGTCGGTCAGCAGCTGGGCAGCACGGTGCTCCAGGTGGCGGTTGACCGCGGCCTCGGCCATCATCGGATCCTCATCGCGCAGGACGGTGGTCACCAGTTCGATCTCGTCCGACTCCGCGACATCTTCCAGGGCCTGCAAGTAGTGACGGTAGCGGTGGTGCTCGGCGGGCTCGTCGGTGTTCGGGTCGGTCATGCCGCGATCCCTTCCGGCCGCTCGACGAGCTTGCCGTTCTTGAATTCCGCGCCTGCCCAGACGAGGGCGACCAGGTGGGGTGCGTTGACCGCACGCCAGCGGGCCTGGGCGGACTCGATGAGCTTGAATGACATGGCCAGGCCGGCCGCCCGTGAGCCGGGACCTTTGGTGACCTTGGTGCGGTGCCGGACGGTAGCGAACGTCGACTCGATCGGGTTCGTGGTCCCCTCCAGGTCATCGACGACCTTCGCGACGGCTTTGGGGTGCTTGACCCCGTAGGCGGTCTCGAAGATCTCGCGGTGGTGCCGGCTCCGAGGATGGAGGCTGGCCCGACTCGTGATCGAATGTTCATTTCGATCTTGAGATCGAGGTCGCCTCGTGGCGCCTGGGGGTGGGTGAGAGCGCGTGCTGGTGGGAAAGTTCGATGACAAATCGATGACACGATCTTGCGGGCGGTCTCCTGATCTTGCTCGAGACCGCCCCTTAGCTGGGGCTTCTGGTCGGGGCGGCCGGATTCGAACCGACGACTTCCTGCTCCCAAAGCAGGCGCGCTACCAAGCTGCGCCACGCCCCGCGACGTCACGAGTGTAGTCGTAAGTGGGGCGTTGTGCTCGCGGGATATGAGGATGGATAGTTGATTAAATCTACCTTATTGGTTGAGAATGGGGGGATGGATCTTACGGATGAGCGGGTGTATGAGCGGGTTCGGGCGGGTCAGCTCGGGGAGCTGACGCGGCGGGGGGTGGTCAAGGGGTCGGTGGCGGCGGCGTTCGGGGCGGCCGTCGCGGGCGGGGTGCCGACGGCGGCGCGGGCGGCGGACGGGCCGATCGTGAAGCCGCTGCCGCCGGAGTGGTTCGTGCCGTTCGGGACCAACGCCGAGACCAGGTGGGAGGCGCTGAAAGGGCAGGGGTTCCTGACGCCCAACGAACGGTTCTTCGTACGGAACCACACCGCGACGCCGAGGATCGACGCGACGGCGTGGCGCCTGCGGATCTGGGGCGACGGCGTCGCGACGCCCGTCGAGTTCGGCCTGGACGACCTGCGCGCCCTCAAGGGCGTCTCCTCGATCGCGTCCGTCGAGTGCACCGGCAACGGCCGCAGCTTCTACGCAGGACAGCAGGGCCAGACCGTTTCCGGGACGGCCTGGAAGCTCGGCGCGATCGGGGTCGCCCAGTGGCGCGGTGTCCGGCTGTCGACCTTGCTGGAGCGGGCCGGTCTCGCCCCCGACGCCGTCGACGTCCTGCCGAGCGGCCTCGATCCCGACTACCTCGACAAGGGCGTCAACCTGGGGCGGGTGCGCCGTCCGCTGCCCGTCGCCAAGGCGCTCAAAGACGTGATCGTCGCGTATGAGATGAACGGCCGGCCGCTCCCGCCCGACCACGGCTTCCCGGCCCGGCTGATCGTCCCCGGCTGGGTCGGCATCGCCTCGATCAAGTGGCTCGGTGACGTTCAGGTGGCGCGCCAGCCACTGTTCTCACCCTGGAACACCAGTTTCTACCGGATGTTCGGCGGCGCCTACCCGGCCGAGGGCAGCGCCCCGCTGACCGAGATGAACGTGAAGAGCGCCTTCGAGCTGCCCTGGAACGCGACGCTCCGCGCCGACCGCACCGAGGTCCTGCACGGACGTTCCTGGTCGGGCGCCGGCCGGATCGTCCGGGTCGAGCTCAGCTTCGACGACCGCACCTGGCAGGACGCCGAGCTGGAGGAGTCGCGCAGCCCGAACGCCTGGCAGCAGTGGTCGTACCGCTGGCACCGCCCGTCCGCGGGCTCGTATGTGCTGCGCGCCCGCGCCACGGACGAGCACGGCACGGTCCAGCCGGAGGTCAGCCCGTTCAACTCGCTCGGCTACCAGTTCGGCGCGATCGTCCGCCATCCCGTCACGGTCGCGTGACGGTCACCATTCCAGCGCGCCGGTCGCCCCGCCGATGAGGCACAGCACCCCGCCGACCGCGAACACCGCGACGGTGACGTAGTACTTGCGCTGCTCGGAGCGGTGCGCCTGGACGGCGAAGAGCGCCGCCACCACCACGCAGAGCAGGAACGCGGGTAGCGCGTCCAGCTCGGTGTGGGTGCTGTGCGGGCGTGCGAGCACACCGCCGGAAAGGTGATCAAGGAGGGCCACGGCCGGAGCCTAGGGCCGCGGGCCCTCCGCCGAACAGGCCCTAGTCCTGGGGGATGTGGCCCAGCATCCGTTCGGTGCCGTTGATCCAGTTGAGTTTGAGTGCGGCGATCGCTCCGGGGAGGTCGTCGGCGAGGAGGCGGCGGGCGATCTCGCAGTGCTCCTCGGATTCGCGGGCGACGGGTTCGTCGTCCGCGACGACCAGGTTCTCGTAGCGGCGCAGCCCCGCCTTGACCCCGGTGATCAGATCGACGAGCCGCTCGTTCGTGCAGCCGCTGAGCAGCAGGTCGTGCCATTCGTCGTCGCGCCGGTCGACGACGGAGTGCTCGGCGATCTGGTCGGGGAACTCCTGGGCGAGCCGCAGCAGCTCGGGCGCGATCTTCGCGAGGTGCGCGGGATCGCTCTGCTCCAGCGCCAGCGATTCGAGGGTCGCGACGATCGTGACCAGTTCCTTGAACTCCTTGCGGCTGACCGGCGCGAACCGGAAGCCGCGTCCCTGGTTCGACTCCAGGATCCCTTCACCGGCCAGCGTGATGAGCGCTTCGCGCAGCGGGGTGCGCGAGACCCCCAGCTCGGCGGCGAGCGCCGCTTCGTTGACGTCTGAGCCCGCGGCGAAGTCGCCCCTGGTCAGCCGGGTCATCAACTCGTCGCGGATCACTTCGCGGAGCGGCCGTCGCTCGATCACCATGTGCGGTCTACCCCCTCGGTCCGGCCAAGTCTAGCCCTTGACCTTATGCAGAATACTGCACTATGAATTTTGAATACAAAACCGTACTGATCGGGCAGCCGGTCGGGACACGGCGCGAAACAGGGGAGTGAGATGGGTCTGACCCGGGTTCCGGGCCTGCTCTTCGGGGGCGACTACAACCCCGAGCAGTGGCCGGAGGAGGTGTGGGAGGAAGACGTCCGGCTGATGGCCGAGGCGGGCGTCAACACGGTGACGGTCGCGGTGTTCGCCTGGTCGCGGCTGGAACCCGAGCCCGGCGTCCACGACTTCGGCTGGCTCGACCGGATCCTCGACCTGCTGCACGCCCACGGCATCGCCGTCGACCTGGCCACCGGCACCGCGACCCCGCCGCCCTGGCTGGTCCGCGCGCACCCCGAGATCCGGCCGGTCGACGCCGCCGGAACGGTCCTGGAGTTCGGTTCGCGGCAGGGCTACTGCCCGTCCTCGCCGGTCTTCCGCGACGGCACCGTCCGGCTGGCCCGCGCGATCGCCGAGCGCTACCGCGACCATCCCGCGCTGGTGCTGTGGCACATCTCCAACGAGTACGCCGACCACACCGTCGAGTGCTTCTGCGCCGAGTCGGCGCGCCACTTCCGCCGCTGGCTGGCCGACCGCTACAAGACCGTCGACGCGCTCAACGACGCCTGGGGCACCTCCTGCTGGGGGCAGCACTACACCGCCCTCGACCAGGTCGAGCCGCCGCGCCGCGCCCCCGGCCCGGTCAACCCCGCCCAGCTCCTGGACTGGCGCCGCTTCTCCAGCGACGCCCTGCTGGAGTGCTTCGAGGCCGAGAAGGCCGTGCTCCGCGAGGTCACCCCGGACATCCCGGTGACCACCAACTTCATGAGCGTCCTGTTCTCGCTGGACTACTGGAAGTGGGCCGAGGCCGAGGACGTCGTCAGCGACGACGCCTACCCCGACCCCGCCGACCCGGAGTCCCCGCTCGCCGTCGCCCTCAGCTACGACCTGATGCGTTCGCTCAAACAGCGTCCCTGGCTGCTCCTTGAATCGGCTCCGAGCGCCGTGTCCTGGCGTGACGTCAACGTGCCGAAGGCCCCCGGCGTGATGCGGCTGCACAGTCTGCAGGCGCTGGCCCACGGCTCGGACGGCGTCATGTTCTTCCAGTGGCGGCAGGCCGCCCACGGTCCGGAGAAGTTCCATTCGGCGCTGCTCCCGCACGGCGGCACCGACACCCGGCAGTGGCGGGAGACCGTCGCGCTCGGCCGGGAGCTGAAGGGCCTCGCCGACGTCGCGGGAGCCCGCACCGAAGCCGACGTCGCGCTCGTCTTCGACTGGCCGAGCTGGTGGGGGCTGGAGGCGCCGGAGTCGATGCCGTCGAACCGGCTGAAGCTGAGGGAACTCCTGCTCCGCTGGTACGTCCCCCTGCGCCGTCGCGGTCTGGACGTCGATCTGGCCCCGCCGGGCCGCGATCTGTCGGCCTACCGCGTCGTCATCGTCCCCAACCTCTATCTCTGCACGCCCGAGCACGCCGCGAACCTGGCCGCCTTCCCCGGCGAGCTGGTCGTCGGCCCGTTCAGCGGGGTCGTCGACGCCGCCGACCGCGTCCATCCGGGCGGCGCGCCGGGCCCGCTCC
>NZ_BAAGZI010000067.1:0-20627 GCF_054778695.1 Actinocorallia lasiicapitis | reverse complement strand
CCGTGCGCGGCGGGCGGGGCTTCGGCGGCCGCCTCCGCGGGCATCGGGAACGCGCCCGCGGGGCTCGGCGCGGCCGACGACTCGACGGGGACGGCCTGGAGCAGCGCGATCAGATCGTCGATCGGGGGGCGCTGATCGGGATCTTTGACCAGGATCTTGGTCAGGACCTCGGTGAGGGCGCCGGCGTGGGCGGGCGGCGTGATCTCCGAGGTGATCAGCGCGGTCAGCACCTCGATGTAGTTGTTGCCGGGGAACGGCGGCCTGCCCTCGACGGCGGCGTAGAGGGTCGCGCCGAGCGACCAGATGTCGCCTTCCGGGGTGGCTACGGGGCTGTGCGCCTGCTCGGGCGCCATGTAGGCGGGCGTCCCCATGATCGCGCCGGACCTGGTGAGCGTGGCGTCCCCGACCAGGCGGGCGATCCCGAAGTCGGTGATCACGACGCGTCCGCCGGCGAGCAGCACGTTCTGCGGCTTGAGGTCGCGGTGCACCACCCCGTTGAGATGCGCCTCCTTGACGGCCCCTGCCATCGCCAGCCCGATCTCCACGACCCGGGCCACCGACATCCGCCCGTCCCGCTCGACGGCCTCCGCGAGCGACGGCCCCGCCACGTACTCCATGACGATCATCGGCGCGTCCTCGTGCACCACGATGTCGTGCACGGTGATGATCCCGGGATGGCTGAGCCGCGCCGCCGACCGCGCTTCCCGTACCGACCGCCGGTTCACATGCTCCCGCTGCTCCCCCACCAACCCCGGCGGCAGCAGCACCTCTTTGACGGCGACCTCCCGGTCGAGCACCTCGTCCTCGGCCCGCCAGACCCGCCCCATCCCTCCGGTCCCGATCACCTCGGCAAGCCGATACCGCCCGTTGACCAGATCCCCAGCCCTACTCTCCGCCACAACCCAGACGATAGCGCCGAGTCCCGTCATTTCCAGCGATCCACGCCATTCACCCACCCAACAGAACGGACACAGCACCTAGCCAAGATGCCGCCCCACAATCCGCTGAAGATCTGCCAGATAGGCCGTGAACGCCGCTCGCCCTTGGGGTGTGAGCTTCAACCAGGTCCGAGACCGCCGTCCCACATGCCCTTTCCGGATCTCCAGATAGCCGGCACCGGCAAGGACGGTCGCACTCTTGGAGATCACCGAGTCGCTGATGCCCAGTTCCTCCCGCACGAGCGCGAACTCCGCCTCCTCCAGCTCCGCGAGCAGCGACACGATCTGCAGCCGATAGGGCGCATGGATCGCCTGATCGAGATTCACCGCGGTTTCCGCCCGGTCACCCACGCTTCGACGACCGGCGTCGTCACCGCGGCCAGGACCGCCGTCACCGCCCCCGCCAGCAGCAGCGCGCTCACCTCTCCGGCGACCTTGCCGAACGCGTGCGCGGCGACCACGCCCACGACCCCCAGCACCCCCGACCAACCGGCCATGACGAACACCAGATCATGGAACGACCTTCCGACAGGAAGGCGCTTACGCACCCGGTGCCTCACCAACGCGACGAACGCCAGACCGGCCGCCGCCAGCAACGCCGCGAGGCTCCCCAGCCCGTAGACCAGGACGTCGTCCGACACGTAGGCGACCTCGATCAGCGTGATACACGCCACGATCCCGGGCGCGAACCAGACGGGCCAGACGGCGACTCTTCTCGCGCCGCGCCGCACCCTGTCCACCTCCGCCATCGCCTCCGCGGGGTCCATCTCCTCAGAAACCATCTTCCCTCCAGAATCTACTTTCCATATGGAAAGCTATTCCGGGTCTTCGGATGCGTCAACACCCTCGCTGGAGAGCTCCCGGGACGGCGAACCGCCCCGCACCGGGTGGTGGGGGGCGGTTCGGGGAAGGCGGGATCTTGGGCGGGATCCGGGAGGCTAGTTGATGTACTTGCCGTGGTAGAAGCGGCGCCATTTGCCGCACTTCTTCTTGTAGACGTGGTTGCCGCTGACCTTGACCTTGCACTCGCGGATTTCGAGGGCGTAGGTGAAGTCGGACTGGATGGCGCGGGCACGGGTCGTGCCGCGGCCGTCGGACTTCTTGTAGTAGATGCCGCCGTCGTTGGTGTCGCGGTTGTAGTCGCGGTCGTAGAAGGCGATGTCGATGGCGGCCTTCCAGCCGTCGCGGGCGTAGTCGCGGATCGAGAACTTGACGGAGGCCGTGGGCTGGCCCTCGTAGCTCCACGGCATGAACGAACCCCAGGCGTGGACGTTCGACAAGCCCGACTTCGACGACTGCCAGTAGTGAGTGCCCCGCGGGATCGCTTCGGCCGGGGTGGCGGTGACCGCCAGGGCGCCGGCGGTGAGGACGGTGGCGATACCGGCCTTCATGAACCTAGAGCTCATGCTCCCTTGCTCCTTGGTGGGGGGTGGCCCGGTGCCCCCTGGCACCGGGCGGGTACTGCGGGTGGAACGTGGTGGAGCGGGTGTTCAGGCGGGGCTCAGTAGAGCTTCTTCCAGGAGGAGTTCTTGCTCTTCTTCTTGTTCTTCGCGTTGATCGCGACCTCGCGGACCTGGAGGTGGTCGTCGTAGCTGGAGCTCCAGAAGTAGCCGTAGTTGTAGTTGAAGTAGCGGTCGACCGGCTTCCCGGTGCTGGCGTACTTGGCGAAGTAGGCGCTCGAGTAGTGCCACTGCCCATCGCCCCAGCTACGGAACTGAACGCCGGGCGACCAGCCGTTCCGCTTGGTGTCGTGCAGCCAGCCGCGGAGGGTCACGCTTCCGCCGGAACGGGTGTAGGTGCCGTTGACACGGATCGTGCGCCAGATGCTGCCCTTCTTGCCGTTGAAGGTCTGCCACTTGTGGGTGGCCTTCGCGGCAGCGGGCGCGGGGGCGGCAGAGGCGGGGGACGCCAGGCCGACGCCGCCGGCCACGAGGGCCGCGGTCATGGTCACAGCAGCGATACGCCGCATGTTCTCTCCCTGGTCAGATGATGTTGCTGGAGGAACGTTAGCGACTCCTGAAAGATCATCTTTATTCAGGCGATATCCCGCGATTTGACGTGGCCCAAAGTGGTCCTCGGAGAGAACCTGAAGGCCGGTCCGTGCGTCGAAAAAGGGATCGGCCCCCTGGGGGAAGGTTGAAGGCTTCATTAGTTCGGGGCGCTGAGCAGGGGGAACGTCCGCAGAGCGTGACGGGGCCGCGAGACTTCCACGGTTGCATGTGATGATGCTCACATTTTTCTCGAGTTGCGTTTGTGGCGCGCGAGGGTTGGCGCTTGGTTTCCAGGAGACTCCAAGCAGTGATGATGCCTCGACTCTCCCCCGGAGCGGGTGCCGCCGTCGCCGCCGCGGTGCTCGCGTTGGCGTCGGTGCCGTTCCTGTCGGCCGGACGTCACACGCCTGAGGGCACCGTCCCCACCTTCGACGCGCTGCTCGCCGTCGACCGGGACGGCACCGTGCACGTCCGGGAGTCGTTCACGTTCGACTACGCGCGGGCCGAGCGCGGCGGGCTGCTCAGGGAGCTGCGGTACCGGGACGGCGACAGGCTCTACTCGATCACCGGGCTGTCGGTGAGCAGCACGACGCACGCGCCCGTCAACGTGGACCGGCGGCGGCACTTCCACCAGGAGCTGATCCGGATCGGCGCGGGGCACACCGTCAGCGGGCGGCACGCCTACGTGCTGACCTACGAGCTGCGCGGAGTCTTCACGCCGCGGGACGGGCGGGAGGAACTGCTCTGGGACGTCCTCGGAGCGGGTTGGCCCGCGCCCGTCACGTCGGTTTCGGTGCGGATCAGTGGGCCCGCGCCGTTCGGCTCCGGATGCCTGGCGGGGCTGCCTTCGGCGATGACGCGGTGCCTGCGGACGGTTCGGGTGCCCGCGGTTGCGGACTTCGAGCAGAGCGGGCTGCGTCCGGGTGAGGGGATGACGGTCCGGGCGTCCTTTCCCGCCGGCGTGCTGAGCGCTCCGGCGCCTCGGTACGCGCCCGCCCATCTGCGGTTCAGCGGGTGGGGGGTGGGGGTGGTCTGGGTGGCGCTGCTGGTCTCCCTCGCGCTGCGGCGGCGGGCGATGCGCGGGGTCAGGCGGGGGCTACTGGGGGTGGGGGTCGCGCTGTTGTTGTGGGACGTGATCGGCGACATGATGCCGCGCGGGTTCTGGTTTCTGTCCGTGGGGGATCTGAGTCTGTGCGGAGTGGCGCTGATCGTGGCGGCGATACCGCCGGTCAGGCGGGGTGCGGCCGTTGAGTTAGCGGTCGGCTGGGAGAGATCCGCATCTCGGTGTGGGAGCGGCGGGCCGCATTTCGGGCGGCGCCGTTGGGCCGTGGACGGGCGTGGGGGTGGCGGCGCGCTGATCGTCAAAAAGAAAGAGCGGCAGGTGGGACCTGCCGCACCTGCCGCTCTTGATCGCCCGCCGCGGATCAGTCCTCTTTGGGCTTGTCGAAGGAGATCGGCTCGTCCGGCTTGTCGAAGGAGACCGCGGTCTCTTCGGCTTCGGTCTGCGCCCACGGGTCGACCTCGTCGGGGTCGATGTCGGACAGCTGCTCGTCGCGGAGCAGGACGCCGCAGACGGCGCGGATCTTGTCCTCGGGGATCGCGCCGCGGCGCATCAGCTTCGGCAGGGTGCCGGTGAGGTCGACGATCGAGGACGGCTTGCCGTCGCCGGACTCGCCGCCGTCCAGATAGACCGCGACGTTCTCGCCCAGCATCCCCTCAGCTTCGGCGGCGCTGCGGGCGGCCGGCGCCCCCGACAGGTTCGCGGACGAGACGGCGAGCGGCCCGGTCTCCTTCAGCACCTCGAGGGTGAGTTCGTGGAGCGGCATCCGGACGGCGACGGTGCCCTTGGTCTCGCCGAGGTCCCACGACAGGTTCGGGTTGGCCCGGCAGATGATCGTCAGCGCGCCGGGCCAGAACTCGTCGATCAGGTCCTGCCCGTACGGGCCGAGATCCTCGATCAGCGCGGTCGCGGCGCGCACCGAGCCGACCAGCACCGGCGGCGGCATCTCACGACCGCGCACCTTGCTGTCGAGGAGCTTCTGGACGGCCGAAGGCGTGAACGCGTCGGCGGCGATCCCGTAGACGGTGTCGGTGGGCAGGACGACGACCTCGCCGCGACGCAGCGACGAAGCGGCGTCCGCGACGCCCCTGCTGCGCTCGATGGGGTCGGAGCAGTCGTAACGGCGGCTCATCTGCATACTCCGAATGGTTTGTGTACGAAGTGTGTGTTTATTCGGTGGTGAGGCGGCCGGTCACGAACCGGTCCCGGTCGGTGAGGTCACGGCGGTTGCGCACGTCGCGCCAGCCGTTCTCCTCAGCGAAGATCCAGTAGACGGAGCTGCCCTGCAGGTCGCTGTGCTCGACGGCGACGAACCCGCCGGGACGCAGGAGCCTGCGGGCGGTGCGTTCCACGATGCGCATCGCGTCGAGGCCGTCGTCGCCGCCGCCCCACAGCGCGCGGGCGGGGTCGTGGTCGCGGACGTCGCGCGGCACGTACTCCCATTCGCACATCGGGATGTACGGCGGGTTGGAGACGACCAGGTCGACCTGGCCGTCGAGTTCGTGGAGCGCTTCGGCGAAGTCGGCGTTGTGCAGGGTGACCTGGCCGCGTTCGTCGAGGTTCTTGATGTTGCGGGACGCCCATTCGTGGGCGCCGGAGTCGAGTTCGACGGCGTGCACGCGCGCCTGCGGCACCTCCTGCGCGATCGACAGCGCGATCGCCGAGGAGCCGGTGCCGAGGTCGACGACGACGGGGTCGGCGACGTCCATGTCGCGGAGCACGTCGATCGCCCAGCCGGCCATCACCTCGGTCTCGGGCCGCGGCACGAACACCCCGGGCCCCACCATGAGCTCCAGATACCGGAAGTAGGCGCGGCCGGTGATGTGCTGGAGCGGTTCGCCCGCCTCACGGCGCGCGATCCCCTCCCAGTACCGGGCGTCGAAGGCGCTGTCGGGCAGCGTGTGCAGTTCGCCCCTGGTCACCCCGTGGACGGACGCCGCGAGCTCCTCGGCGTCGGCTCGGGGCGACGCGACACCGGCTTCGGCCAGTCGTGCCGTCGCCCGAGCGATCTCATCGAGAAGCAAAGTCATCGTCTACTGCTGAATCTCGTCCAGCCTGCGTTCCATGTCGGCATCCACGAGTGCCTGGATGACGGCGTGCAGGTCACCGTCCATCACCTGGTCGAGGTTATACGCCTTGAACCCCACCCGGTGGTCGGAGATGCGGTTCTCCGGGAAGTTGTAAGTACGAATCCGCTCAGACCGGTCCACAGTGCGGACCTGGGCCTTGCGTTCGGCGGAGGCGGCCGCGTCGGCCTCCTCCTGTTTGATCGCCAGCAGCCTCGACCGGAGCACCCGCAGCGCGGACTCCTTGTTCTGCAGCTGCGACTTCTCGTTCTGGCAGCTCACGACCACGCCGGTCGGCAGGTGGGTGATCCGGACCGCGGAGTCGGTGGTGTTGACGGACTGGCCGCCGGGGCCGCCGGAGCGGAACACGTCGATCCGCAGGTCGTTCATGTCGATCTGGACGTCGATGTCCTCGGCCTCGGGCGTGACCAGCACACCGGCGGCGGAGGTGTGGATGCGGCCCTGCGACTCGGTGGCCGGGACGCGCTGCACCCGGTGCACGCCGCCCTCCCACTTCAGCCGCGACCAGGCGCCGTCCTTCGACTTCACCGCGACCGTGACGTTCTTGAACCCGCCCAGATCGCTGAGCTGGGAGTCGATCACCTCGGTCTTCCAGCCGACGCGCTCGGCGTACCGGGTGTACATGCGGAACAGGTCGGCCGCGAACAGCGCCGACTCCTCGCCGCCCTCACCGGACTTGATCTCCAGGATCACGTCCTTGTCGTCGTTGGGGTCGCGCGGCACCAGCAGGCGGCGCAGCTCCTCCTCCAACTCGGTGACCTTGGCCTCGAGGGTGGTGACCTCCTCGGCGAACGACTTGTCCTCGTGGGCGAACTCGCGTGCCGCCTCGAGGTCGTCGTGGGTCGTCTCGAGCACCTTGTACGTCTCGACGATCGGACGCAGATGGGCGTACCGCTTGCCCAGCTCGCGCGCCTTCGCCTGGTCGGCGTGGACCGCCGGGTCACCGAGCGCCAGCTCGATGTCCGCGTATTCGCGAAGGAAGTCGTCGAGATCGATGTTCACTGTGCGTCCTAACGAGGCGTCTTACCGTGAGGGTTTCGGAACAGAAGGAGAGCCCGGCCTCCCGGTCGGGGGCCGGGCTCTGCCAGCTGTCTACTTGCCCGCGGTCTTCTTGCCGAAGCGCGCCTCGAAGCGGGCCACGCGGCCGCCGGTGTCGAGGAGCTTCTGCTTGCCCGTGTAGAACGGGTGGCAGGCCGAGCACACGTCGGAACGGATCACGCCGTTGTCCACGGTGCTGCGGGTGGTAAAGGTGTTGCCGCACGTGCAGGTCACCTCGGTGACGACGTACTGCGGGTGGATCTCAGCCTTCATGGAAAATCCCTTTCGAGACGGTCGCCGGGTCAGCCACCCCGGATCGGGCGCTGGGAACCGGAACCTGTGAGCATCCTCAAGTATGCCGGATACGAGAACGTGCGCGGACCGGCCGCTATTCCTTGAGGTAGGCGAGGACGGCCTGGACGCGCCGGTGCCCGTCGCCGTCGTTCTGCAGCCCGAGCTTCGAAAAGATGTTCGAGATGTGTTTCTCGATGGCGCCGTCGCCGACCACGAGCCGCCGGGCCAGGGCCGCGTTGGACAGGCCCTGCGCCATCAGATCGAGGACTTCGCGTTCGCGGGGCGTCAGGGCGTCGAGCGGGTTGCGGCCGAGGAGCTGGCCGACGACGTCGGGGTCGATCACCGTGCCGCCCGCGGCGACCCTGCGGACGGCGTCCACGAACTCCTCGACGTCGGAGATCCGCTCCTTGAGCAGGTAGCCGACACCCCGCGCGCCGCCGCCGATCAGTTCGGTGGCGTACTGCTCCTCGACGTACTGGCTGAGCACGAGCACTGGGACGGGCCGGACGGCCA
Source organism: Actinocorallia lasiicapitis (assembly GCF_054778695.1). NCBI lineage: Bacteria > Bacillati > Actinomycetota > Actinomycetes > Streptosporangiales > Thermomonosporaceae > Actinocorallia > Actinocorallia lasiicapitis. The sequence goes on along the minus strand of NZ_BAAGZI010000067.1, from coordinate 12,706 downwards.
GCGCCGCCTTCAGGCCCTCGTCGGTGAAGGTCGGCGGCATCCGGACGTCGGTGATCGCCAGATCGGGGGCGTGCCGCCGGACGGCCTCGACCAGCCCGCCGCCGTCACCGGAGGCGGCGACGGTCTCGATGCCCTCGTCGGCGAGCAGCCGGATCAGGCCCTCCCGCAGCAGCACGGAGTCCTCGGCGATGACAACCCTCATGGACCCATCTCACCACGGGCTCACCAGTCGCACGGCAGCACCGCTGTGATCTTGGTGCCGCGTCCCGGCGGGCTGTCGACGGTGATCGTCCCGTCGATCGTCGCGGCCCGGTCGGCGAGGCCGGAGAGCCCTCCCCCGGCGGCGATCCGCGCGCCGCCGAGCCCGTTGTCCTCGATGACCACGGTGACGCGGTCGCCGTCCCTGCTCACCTGGACCGACGCCTCGGTGGCGGCCGCGTACTTGGCGACGTTGGTCAGCGCCTCGGCGACCGTGAAGTAGGCGATCGACTCGACGGCCGCCGGCGGACGCCGCTCCAGGTCCACCACGATCGCGACGGGCACGGGCGCCCTGGCGGCGAGCGCGGACAGCGCCGAGTTGAGGCCGCGGTCGGTGAGGATCGCCGGATAGATCCCGCGGGCGAGATCGCGCAGTTCGGCGATGGCGGCGCGGGCCCCGCTGTGCGCCTGCTCGATCAGCTCGCGGGCGGCGTCGGGGTCGCTGTTCAGTTTGGAGCGGGCGCGTCCGATGTCCATGGCGACGGCCAGGAGCTGCTGCTGCGCCCCGTCGTGCAGATCACGTTCGATGCGCCGCCGTTCGGCTTCCGCGGCGTCCACTCCCCGCGCCCTGGACGCCTTCAGCGCGACGGTCTGCGCTTTCAGCGCCTGCTTCTCCGACGGCCCGAGCAGCGCCTTCGCCAACGCCAGATGCATGATCCCGAGCACTTTGACGACGTACAGCATCAGCAGCGCCGCGAGAAGGCCAAGCGGCAGCAGCGGCAGGCCCTTCCAGAACGAGTCGACCACGTAGAGGTGGTCGCCGAAGTTGAGCCGCGGCGCGTCCCCACCGGTCTCCGCGAGCACCGGCGAGATCAGGCACATCCCGACGAACGCCCACCCGACCGACGAGACAGCGAGATATCCGAACGAAAGCGGTGCCCTGACGACCTGGAACGCCAGGTCCTGCCAGGTCGCCGGATCCATCAGCATGATCCGCCACTTCCCGAACACGCCCGGCGCGTCGACGGGCCGGTACGGATCGGCGATCTCCACCCCGTACACGACCTTGATCAGCCGCCGGTCGATGACGGCCGCCACCCGCACCATCACGGTCAGGAACGCCCAGAGGATCACCCCCACCCAGATGATCGTCAGCGCGGCCGCCAACGGCACCCCGCACGCCAGCATCACCCCCCACAGCATCCCCAACGCGAAGTTGAACGGCAGGTACACCGCCGTCTTCCACACCACCTTGTCCTTGACCAGCGCGACCGGCCCCACCACAACCCCCTCGTCCCGTTTCTCCACCCTCCCACCCTCCCGCCGCGACCCCGCCCGGGCCATGGTGCGCTCCCTCCACTCTGCGGTAGGGCCAACCCCACCTTCGAGTTATCCACACCCCCGAAAACACGTCGGGCCGAAATCCCGCAGACTGCTGCCATGAACACGAATCCGTACGGCCGTCAGCACCCTTCACCCGCCGGCTGGGCTCCCCCACCGGGCACCCGCCCCGGCTGGAACTGGCTCCCACCCGGCGGCGCCACTCCCCGCCCCGACCGCATGCCCACCTGGCTCCGCCTCTGCTACGCCACCCCCTTCCTCGACCGCTGCGCCCACACCTGGATGTGGCACCGCGGCGGCTGGGACGTCCACCCCGCCCCGACCTCCCAACCCCCGTGACCCAGAGCCTGGCTAACACCAGAACCCAGAACCAGCCCAACCCGACCAAAGCCAGGGCATCCGACCCAGCAACACGGCACCCGTCGCCGAGTTCAGCGATGCGTGCGCAAGTCGGGTGAGCGTGCGCAAAGCGGGTGAGCACTTGTGAGCGAGGCGAGGACAGGTAAGCGAGGCGACGGTCAGGGAGGGGAAGTCTGGCGGTGGGGATAGGGGCGGGTTGGGGCGAGTCGTGGGTGTGGGGAGGGGGTGCGGGATAGCGTCGCGGTATGCGGGAACTGCCCAGGGTCGCGCGGGTTTATGTGGCGTCGGTGATCGTGCTGGCGGCGGTGGTGCTGGCGTGGCTGGCGCGCGGGCCGCTGCCCGGCGGGTACACCGTGCTGATCCTGGCCGGGCTGTTCCTGATCTGCGACGGGATTCCGGCGCGGCTCGCCGTGACGGGCGCGCGGGTGACGATGTCGTACGCGGCGATCCTCGCGAGCGTCGTGCTGCTCGGCCCCGGCGGGGCGGCCGTGGTCGGCGCGTGCGCGGTGGCGACACCGCAGGACATCCCGTCGGTGGTGAAGCGGCTGTTCAACGGCGCGCAGTTCTCGCTGTGCGGGTTCGCGGCGGGCCATGTGTTCGTGGCGCTGGCCCCGGACGGCGACCGTCCGCTGGAACGGATCCTGTTCCCGTTCGCGGTCACGCTCGTCGTGTTCGTCGTCATGAACATCGGGATGACGTGCGGAGTCCTGCTGCTGGCGCGCCTGTCGACGGGCGCGGATCTGGCCCGCGACTACGCCCCGCTGGCCGTCGGCTGCCTGGGGTTCGGCTCGTTCGGGCTGCTGATCGCGGGGAGCTGGCCGGCGAGCGGCCCGGCCGCGCCCGTCCTGGTGCTGGCGCCGATCGCGGCGGCGTCCTGGGCGTTCGGCCAGGTCGCGGCACAGCAGCGCGCCCACGAAGCCGTCCTGGCGACCCTCTGCCAGGCCGTCGAGACGAAGGACTTCTACACGCGCGGCCACAGCGAGCGCGTCTCCCGCGGCTCCATGATGATCGCTGAGGAGCTGGGGTTCCGCGGCAAACGCCTCGAAGCCATTCGCTTCGCCGGAATGCTCCATGACGTCGGCAAACTGGGCGTCTCCACCAAAGCCCTGCAGAAGGACGGTGACCTGACCGCCGAGGAGTACGCCGCGATCCAGCTCCACCCCATGTACGGCCTCGACATCGTCCGCGAGATCGACTTCCTCGACGAAGCACTCGGCGGGATCATGCACCACCACGAGAAGCTCAACGGCCGCGGCTACCCCCTCGGCCTGGCCGGCCAGGAGATCCCGGAGTTCGCCCGCATCATCGGCGTCGCCGACACCTTCGACGCCATGACCTCCACCCGCTCCTACCGCAAGGCCCGCACCATCGAGGTCGCCGTCGCCGAACTGGAGCGCTGCTCCGGCACCGAGTTCGACCCCGCCATGGTCGCCGCCCTCCTGCGCGCCCTGGCCAAACACGGCTGGGAGACTCCCCCCGAACCGGGCCCGCCCCCCGCCGACGCCCCCACCGCCACCCATGATCACGACGACCCGACCGTCCCCGTCCGCCTTCTGGATCCCACCTCCAACCCTTGAACTTCCTAGTCCCGGGAGGGACACATCACTACAGTTCGCCCATGCGACGAGTGATCACTTTCCCTGGAACGTACGTCCTGGCGGCGATCTCACTCGCTGGGTGCCTCTCCGTCGGATGGGTCCTCGGCTGGGGCGCGGCACTCCTCGCCGCGTTGCTCGCCCTGTTCGTGGCGGCCGGTTCGCTGTGCGCCGCCCGTTTCATCCCCGACTCACCGCACAGCGTGCTGATCGGCCCGATGCTCTCCCTGATCGCGGGCGCCGCCACCCTCCTGGCCGACGCGACGTTCTGGGACTTCGCCCTGGTCGCGCTGACACTGGCGCTCTGGATCGTCGCGGGCATCGGCTGACTCGCCTCGACCGTCCACAGCGCCGTCACCGGCCGCTGGGACCACGCCGCCGTGCATGCCTCGACCCTCCCCCTCGTCCTCGGCGCGGCCTGCTGCCTGGCCTCCACCGACCTCCCGACCCGAGCCGCCCTCCGCATCTCCGCCCCCCAGCTCAACGCCCTCGTCTCCACGACCCCCACCGAAGGCCACGAAACCGACGAATGGGCCGGCCTCTTCCACGTCACCTGGACGAGCACCGACCCCACCGGCACGACCCTCACCGTCAACCCGATCCCGGGCCTCAACGACATCTTCAGCGACACCTGCTCCCTCATCCACGCCACCCCCGACGAGCTCCGCCACCTCACCCGCACCTCCCCCGACTGGACTCCCCCACCCCTCAACCACCTCTCCGCCAACTGGTACTCCTCCTGCTCCCCCACCAGCGACTGACATGAAGTAGGCGTCACGCGGACACACCAAGATCGCCATGCGGCGACATGGCGTTCCCCCTACTTTCATCCACCCACCGGTGCCCCGCCAGGAGCACCTTGGCCAACCCCCGCCCTCCCCAACACCGCCCACCCCTTCGGGATGCACGAGGAAGCCCCGACGGAGACGTCCCATGCATAGGCCCCGCCGTGGCTCGCTCGATATCGAGAACGTCCGCGACGCATCAGCCGTGACAGCCCTTGGTCGCGTGGCCCGGCTCGATCCTCAGCGGCCCGCCAGGCGCCGAGCATCCCAAGACGTCCTCCGCACCCGGCCAAGTCGAAGCGCTCCACGTCGCCGTCAGGGCGGATGACTACAGTTCACCCATGGGGCACATGGGGATAAAAGGTTCAATAGCGGCGCTTGCTGTGGTTTCGGTGTTTCTGCTCGGGATGGGCGGCGGCTGGCGAGTCGGGCTACTGGGAGTGGTGGTCTGGACGGTCGCGGGCGCCGCGAGCGTCACGGCGACGCGGCTGATTCCCGACGCGCGACAGGAAATCCTGATCGGGCCAGGGCTCGTGCTCTCCGCAGCGACCATGACCCTGTTGGCCGACGCGATGTTCTGGGATTTCGTGCTGTCCATGTTCGCTCTGCTGCTCTGGATCGTGGCGTCGCTCGGGTGGGGCGCGTCGGTTCTGCTCAACGTGTCGGCGCGGCGTTGGCGCCGTGCGGCCGTCCACGCGGTGACGCTGCCACTGGCCCTGGCCGCCGGCCTCACACTGGTCGTCAGTTCCGACCTTCCGGCAAGAGCGGCGTTGGCCGTTTCCGTACCCGAGCTGAACGCACTGCTCGCCGCCGATCCGGATCACGCGACGGACGAGTGGGCAGGCGTCTTCCACATCACCGAGCGAACCACCGACGCGACCGGCACCCGCTTCGCGGTCGCTCCGCTGCCCGGCCTCAGTGACCGCCCGCTACTGTCCACAGGCTGTTTCCTCGTGCACGCGAACCCCGCCGAGCACCGGCTGCTGACCGATCACACCACCGACCACGGCCCGCCCACCGTCACCCATCTGTCCGGCGACTGGTACACCGCCTGCTACCCATCCGCCGACACGAGCTACCTCTATCCCGAAGAGGGATGAATCCCCCGAACCTGCACCCGCTCGGTCTGTGTCGCGGCTTCAGTGTTCTTGTGGGTTTGGGGTGTGGTGGGTGTGGAGGCGGGTGAGGAGTTGGACTAGTTGGGTGCGTTCTGGGGGGGGTCAGAGGGGCTAGGAGTTCGTTGTGGAGGACGTCGAGGATTTCGTCCAGGCGGGTCAGGCGGGTGTGGCCGGCGGGGGTGATCGTGATGACGTTGCGGCGGCGGTCGTCGGGGTCGGGGGTGCGTTCGACGAGGTCGCGGGCGGCGAGTTCGTTGAGGACGCCGACCATGTCGCTGCGGTAGATGCCGGTGCGGCGGCTCAGGTCGGCCTGGCTGGCGGGGCCGAACTGGTCGAGTGACGCGAGGACGGCGTAGTGCCATTTGTGGGCGTCCGCGCGGGCGAGGCCCTCGGTCATCAGCCGGTCGGCCTGGCCTGACACCAGGGCGAGGAGCCGGCTCGCCCGGCCGCGCAGCCGGTCCGGGGTCTTCGTTTCGGGGTCGTACGGCATGTCCGTTGCGGCTCCGCTGCTCATGCAACCGATCGTACCCCGTTGCGTTAGTCGGACTAACGATGTACTTTCGTTTCCAGGAGAAACGTTTGCTCCATAAACGTTTCCTGCTTGAACGGAGGAGTTCCCATGCCCACGATCGAAGTTCTCGACTCGACGATCCACTACGAAGACCACGGCAGCGGTCCTGCGATCGTCTTCCTGCACGGCAACCCGGCGTCGTCGCACGCTTGGCGGAACGTCCTGCCGCACGTCGGCCCGGGACGTCTGATCGCACCCGACCTGATCGGCATGGGCCGCTCCGGCAAGCCGGACATCCCCTACCGTTTCGCCGACCACGCCCGCTACCTGGACGCCTTCCTCGACGCCCTCGACCTGGACGAGGTCGTCTTCGTCGGCCACGACTGGGGCGGCGCCCTCGCCTTCGACCACGCGGCCCGCCATCCCGGCCGGGTTCGCGGCGTCGCGTTCTTCGAGACGATCGTCCGCCCGATCAACTCGGCTGATCTTTCCGAGCAGACTCGAGCCCGAGGCGCCAAACTCCGCACCGACGAGGGCGCCGACCTGGTCCTCAACTCGAACTTCCTGATCGAGACCGCTTTCACCGGCGGCGTCCTCACCCCGCTCCCCCCACACGAACTGGCCGCCTACCTGGCCCCCTACCCCACCCCCGAATCCCGCCTCCCCCTCCTCACCTGGACCCGCTCCCTCCCCATCGACGACGACCCCGCCGACGTCGTCACCCGCGTCGCCGCCTACAGCACCTGGCTCACCACCAGCCCCGACACCCCCAAACTCCTCCTCACCTTCGACTCCTCCCCCACCCTCCTCATCACGGCCCCCACCGCCACCTGGTGCACCGAGAACATCCCCTCCCTCACCACCACCCACCTGGGCCCCGCCGGCCACCACGCCACCGAAGACCAGCCATCACCCATCGCCACCACCCTCTCCACCTGGCTCAACACCCAGAAACTCCGCTGATGCCGGGGCGCATCTCAGGCGGAGCTCCAGAACCTGATGCCCACGCGGAGCCGATCTCGCAGTACCCCTTCAGAGCCCCGAGCAGGATTAGGTTTGCGTTTATTGCTTTTGCTGCATACATTGCGAAGGAGAGGAGCGTGTAACGATGACCGTACGTACCCCCAAGTCCCTCGAACCCGGCCGCGTGGACGCGCAGGACGCGGCCCGTGCGATGCGGCGGATCAAGGACTACTTGGCGACCCATCCCGGCACAGAGGACATCCGCGTCACCGGCGAGCTGGCTGGTGACGAGGTCCTCGTCCTGCCGCGGGACGTCGTCACGATGCTCGCGTACCTACTCACCCAGCTCGCCGAAGGGCGTGGCATCACAGCGATACCCAACCACGCTGAGCTGACCACCCGGCAAGCTGCGGACGTCCTGAACGTGTCACGGCCCTACCTCATCGGGCTGGTCGACGCGGGCAAGATTCCCCACCGACTCGTGGGACGGCATCGCCGCATCCTGTTCGAAGACCTCATGGCCTACAAGCGACAGAACGATGCCGAAAGCCGTAGGGCCGCAGACGATCTGGTGGCCCTCAGCGAGGAACTGGATCTGTACTGATGGCGTTCGTCGACCGGACATTCCCGCAGAAAGACTGTCGATCCTTCGCGAGCGCATGAACTCCGCGATCCCGGGCGTGCTGATCGACGGCTATGAGGCGCTGATCGAGGGCCTGAAACTCCCTGACGCCGACGACCGGCATGTTCTCGCCGCCGCGATCAAAGCGGGCGCAGAGGTGATCGTCACCTCGAACCTCAAGGACTTTCCGCCCGACGTGCTCGCCCCCTACGGCATCGAGGCCAAGAGCCCCGACGACTTCGTGCTCGACCAACTCGATCTCGACGAGAGTGTCGTGCGCGACTGTCTCCATCAGATCGCCCACAGCCGCACCCGCCCACCGAAGACCTTCGCCACCATTCTCGACGCTCTCGAACGCGCCGGCCTGGTCGAATCGGCCGCAGCACTCAGAAACTGACGGGACTGCCCAGTGCCTGGGCGGAGCGAGAGACCGGGCCAATAGGCCGGGAGAACGGGGACGGAGCGAGGGGCCTGGCTGTGGGGCCGGGGAGGGCGGCCCCTCGCTCCGAGCAGGGGGTGTTCTGGTTAGACGGCGATGAGGGACCAGCGTTGGGCGTTGGTGTTGTTGCAGGTCCAGAGTTGGACTTGGGTGCCGTTGAGGGGGGAGGCGCCCTTGACGTCGAGGCAGCGGTTGGCGTTGGGGTTGGTGATGGTCCAGGTGGCGCCGAAGTCGGGGGTGCTGAGCTGGAACTTCTGGGCGGGGGTGCCGTTGCAGGACCACTGCTGGATCTTGGTGCCGTTGGTGGTGCCGGCGTTGTCGACGTCCAGGCATTTGCCGCTGGAGCGAGGATGGATGATGTAGACGAACGCGCTCGCCGTCGGCTCCAGATAGAAGTGCTGGTTGAGCTGGGAGTTGCCCAGGCAGTCGTACTGCTGGGCCTTCAGGCCGTTGGCGCTGACATTTCCGCCCGAAACGTCGATGTCCAGGCAGTCGTTGGTGTGCAGCGGGCGGATCTGGTACGGGCCGAGGTTGGCGGCGGCGGCCGGGCCTGCGGTGCCGGCGACGAGCCCCGCCGCGGTGACGGCCAGAGCGGCCAACGCCCCTGCGATACGCGTACGAACCATGGGTTGATCCCTCCTCGATGGATCCGGCGGATCCGTCCCCAGGAATCTGACATCCGGCGCAACCTGCGCCTATGCGGCCGGCGCGCACCCCGGCGTCCGTGACCGGACAGCACTCCGTCACCCGGAAAGAAGATCATGACCTAGGTCATGCCAGGCGTCACTCCGCGTGCCAGAGCAGGTCCGCGATCCGGGTGACGCCGCGCGTCAGATGCCGCCGGTACGTGCTGAACGGCAGCCCCAGGAGCTGCGCCGCCCGCTCCTGGTTGCCCGCCGGACGCAGATAAGTCCGGTCGACGGCCCGATGCAGATGCTCCTCCCGCGGGTCCGCGGCCACGCCGACCGCCGCCGCCAGCAGCGCCTCCCGCAGCGCCCCCGGGCCCGCCCAGGTGGGTCGCACCGCCGTCAGCGGGCTCGCGTCCAGCAGGTCGGACCGGTGCAGGCCGCGCAGCGCGTCCCGGACGGCCGTCCCGAACTGCTCCCGGCTCAGCACCGCCGCGTGCCGCTCGTCGCTGACCTGGTCGGCGAGAGTCCCCACCCACTCCTCGGTCGAACGTTCCCGGCAGTCGGCGAGGAACGTCGCATATCCCCGGCCGCCGACGGTGAACTCGCCGCGCGGCGCCCGCGCATAGGCGAAGCTGCTGAGCAGCGCCATCGCCGACGCCGCGTCCACCCGGACGTTCACCAGCGCGAACGCCAGCAGCGGACGGTTCAGCAGATGCTGCGCCTGCCGCGCCATGAACGCCGTCCGCGCCACCGACCGGCCCTGGTAGAGCTCCCGATCCATGAAGAACCGGCTGAGCACGACCTCCTCGCCAGGTCGGCGCGGACCGACGCAGGCCAGCGCCGCCGCCGTCGCCGGGTCGGCCGCCGCCTCCTGCGGCGAGAGCCGGTGGACGTCCAGGACCATCGCGAACCCGAGCGGCTCCGCCCTGGGCGGCTCCCGCAGCACCACCACGACGGCCGCCGGATGCTCCAGCCACCGCGCCGCGAGCTCCGCCGAGGCGTCGCCTTCGTGCGCCGCGACCATCCGCAGCACGTCGCCCCGGTCGCCGGGACGGTAGTCGTCGGCGTACGCCGTGCCCGCCTCCGACCAGTCCAGCGCGCCGCCGACCTTCGGGTTGGACCGCAGCAGGTACATCGCCTCGGCGATCCAGTGGTGCTGCTCGCGATCACGCGTCCCGGTGATCAGCCGTCGGAAGTACATGCGCGCCGCCCTGGTCAGCTCATGGAAGACGGCCGGTTCCCGCCAGCGCAGGTCCTCCTCCAGCACCTCCCTGACCAGATCGTGCGGGTACGCCCCGTACCGTCCCTGCTCGACGAAGGCCAGGCCGCGTAGCCACGCGAACAGCTCGTCGGTGTCGTCGCCGCCGAGCAACTGCCCCAGCAGGCCCTCCGTGGTGTGCCGGACCCGCGCGCACACCTGGAGCGCCGCCCGGTGCCGCGGCCCCGGGACGTCCGCCGCGAACCGCTCCACCAGCCGCCGCACGACGTCCGGACTGTCCCGAAGGCCCGACCCCGCCGCCGGATCCTGCCGGACTGCCTCCGCCAGCAGCGTCAACGCCAGCGGATGCCCGTGCGTCACCGCCAGCACCCGCTCGTGCAGCGCGTCGGGAACACCCTCGACCCGCAGCAGCGCCGACGCGTCCGCCGGACCGAGATTGGCCAGCGGACGGACCCGGACCAACCCCCGCCAACCCAGATCATCCGTCCAGGCGGGCGGCGGCGGCACCCGCCCGGCCAGGACGAGCAGGGTCCGGCCGGGCAGCCGCGGAATCAGCTCGTCCCGGAACCATCCGTCCAGCTCGACCAGCCGCTCGTAGGTGTCGACCAGCACCAGCGCCCGCCGGCCCGCCGCGACGGCCAGCGCCGCCAGCACCGCCTCCCGCGTGGGTTCGAGGGTCCGCCCGTCGAGCCGGACCGGGCACGCCCCGACCTCCTCGGCCAGCTCGTGGAACGCGTCGAGCAGCGCCGTCTTCCCCACCCCGCCGGGACCGTGCAGGTACAGCACCGAGAACGGCGGTTCCGGGACGGCCAGCGCCTCCCGCACCAGCGCGAGCTCCGCCGCACGTCCCACGAAGCCGCGGCGCCGCGCCCACCGCAGCCGATCACCGATCGTCGCACTCATGTCGGCCAGCCCACCATCCGAGGGAGATCGACGCTATGACCCGATCTGACAAGGGTTCGAGCAGACAGTGAGCAGCGAACGGACTGGAGAACGAGCAGCACGCCGATGCACCCTGAGTGCCGCCCAGGAAAGGGGAGCAATGCGGCTTCTGCTCAGCTCGCGCGCCGTGCGGGACCGGCTCGTCACAGCCGTCCAGGACCGGTTCCGGCCCGACCAGACCGACAACCTCGCGGTCCTCGACTCCCCGACGATCCTCCGCTCGGGCCTGCCCGGCGGCCTGCGCCTGCTCGCCCTGCTGGACGGCCCCCGCGACCCCCTGTTCGGCACCGGCCTGATCACCCTCCTCGACGGTATCGCCGACCGCTCCTCCCCCGACGCCGACCTGGTCCGCGCCGTCCAGGAAGTCATCTCGGGCGCCGGATGGATCAGCCCGCACCTCGTCCCCCGCTACCGCGAGACCGCCTTCCCCACCGCGCTCCCGACCGGCCCCTGGCGCACCCTCACCACCGCCGAACTGCCGATCGCGCTCCTCGTCCTCGACGGCCTGACCAACGCCCAGATCGCCGCCCGCCTCGGCCTGGAGACCGGCACCGTCAAAAATCACCTCACCAAGATCTACCGGAAGCTCGGCCATCCCACCCGCGCCCGCCTCCTCGCCTCCACCCGCGCCGAGAACGCGTAAAGCCCGCCGTGCCGAGCACGACGGGCCTTACAACGAGGCTGTGGAGACTAGTCGTCGCGGTTGGCGACGGTGGTCTTCTGGACCTGGAGGAGGAACTCGGCGTTGGACTTGGTCTCCTTCATCTTCTCGAGAAGGAGCTCCAGCGCCTGCTGGGTGTCGAGGGCGTGCAGGACGCGGCGGAGCTGCCACACCACCCGCAGCTCGTCCGGCGACATGAGGATCTCTTCCTTACGGGTCGAGGACGCGTCCACGTCCACGGCCGGGAAGATCCGCTTGTCGGCGAGCTGGCGGGAGAGCTTGAGCTCCATGTTGCCGGTGCCCTTGAACTCCTCGAAGATCACTTCGTCCATGCGCGAGCCGGTCTCGACCAGCGCGGTGGCGAGGATCGTCAGGGAGCCGCCGTTCTCGATGTTGCGGGCGGCGCCGAAGAACCGCTTCGGCGGGTAGAGCGCCGTCGAGTCGACACCACCGGACAGGATGCGGCCCGAAGCGGGGGCGGCCAGGTTGTAGGCGCGGCCCAGACGGGTGATCGAGTCCAGCAGGACGACCACGTCGTGACCCAGCTCGACCAGGCGCTTGGCCCGCTCGATGGCCAGCTCCGCGACCGTGGTGTGGTCCTCGGCGGGACGGTCGAAGGTCGAGTGGATGACCTCGCCCTTCACCGACCGCTGCATGTCGGTGACTTCTTCCGGACGCTCGTCCACCAGGACGACCATCAGGTGGCACTCGGGGTTGTTCTTGGTGATCGCGTTGGCGATCGACTGCATGACCATCGTCTTACCGGCCTTGGGCGGCGAGACGATCAGACCGCGCTGCCCCTTGCCGATCGGCGACACCAGGTCGATGATCCGCGTGGTGAGGATGCCCGGGTCGGTCTCGAGCCGGAGCCGCTCCTGCGGGTACAGCGGCGTGAGCTTGGAGAACTCGACGCGCTGACGCGCCTGCTCCGGCTCCATGCCGTTGACGGTGTCGAGCCGGACGAGCGCGTTGAACTTCTCGCGACGCTCACCGTCCCGCGCCTGACGCACCGCACCAGTGATCACGTCGCCCTTGCGGAGCCCGTTCTTGCGGACCTGCGCCAGCGAGACGTACACGTCGTTCGGCCCCGGAAGGTACCCGGTGGTCCGGACGAAGGCGTAGTTGTCGAGGATGTCCAGGATGCCCGCGACGGGGATCAGGACGTCGTCGTCGGCGACCACCGGGTCGGCTTCGTAGCGGCCGCCCTCACGGCCGGTGCCACGGCCCCGGTTGCGCTCACGGAACCGGCGTCCGCGACGTCCGCCGCGGTCGTCGTCGTCCTGGCCGCCGCCCTGGCCGCCGTCGTTGCGCCCCTGCTGGCCG
>NZ_BAAGZI010000066.1:0-20742 GCF_054778695.1 Actinocorallia lasiicapitis | reverse complement strand
GCGCCGCGGGGACCGAGCCGACCACCAGCGGCGCGGCGCCCGGCACCTCGACGAGGACCCCGCCGGAGCCACCGTCGGTGGCGGCCGCCATGATCCGCTCGCCCGATCCTTCGCCCCTGCGCACCGCGCGGGCGTAGGTCGCGGCCAGCGGCGTCAGCGCCTGAAGCCGGCTCGTGATCCGGCTGTCCCGTTCGTCGGTGAGGTCGCCTGCCGCGACCTTCAGCATGAGCAGCCCGGCCAGCCCCACCATCAGCGGGACGAGCACAGCCACACAGACCGCGATCCTGGTCGACAGCCTCACCGCTGGTCCCGCAGCACATAGCCGACGCCCCGCACCGTGTGCAGCATCCGTGGTTCGCCGCCCGCCTCCAGCTTGCGGCGCAGATAGCCGACGAAGGTCTCCACGGCGTTGTCGGTGACGGCGAAGTCGTAGCCCCAGACCCGGTCCAGCAGAACGGTCCGGGACAGGACGATCCCGGCGTTCCTGGCCAGGGCCTCCAGCAGGTCGAACTCGCGGCGGGTCAGCCCGAGATCACGACCGCCGAGGCTCGCGGAGCGGCCCTCGGGGTCGAGCACGAGCTCACCGACCCGCACTCCCCCGCCGGGCGCCGTCCTGGTTCTGCGCAGCAGCGCCCGCAGCCGGAGGACCAGTTCGGTCAGGTCGAACGGCTTCACCATGTAGTCGTCGGCGCCCGCCGACAGCCCGGCGACACGGTCGGCGACCTCGTCCAGGGCCGACAGCATGAGGATGGGCACTTCGGAGCCGCCTGAGCGGAGGGTCCGGCAGACCTCGATCCCGGACAGGCCGGACATCGAGACGTCCAGGACGATCGCGTCGGCGGGTCCCGCGGCCTCCAGGGCCTCCGCGCCGGACGCGGCGGTGTCGACGGTGAACCCCTCCAGCCGCAGCCCCCGGCCCAGGACGCGCAGGATCGCCGGATCGTCGTCCACGGCGAGGATCCGCGCCCCTTGCATCTTCGGCTCCCAGGTCACCGGCACAAAGTACAAGAAAAGCCGGGACGCTCAGCGCCCCGGCCCGCCCCGGAGGAGCTACGCCTTGCGGCGGACGGTGAACGGCACGTGCGCCGGGTGCTGACGCCACTTGCCGAGGTAGACCTGGCGCTTGGGCAGCGTCCGGTCGCCGATCTTGAGGTCGGCGACGGTCAGCGTGGTCCCGCACGCCAGGCGGAAGTCGAAACCGTCGATCAGCCCGTGGTTGTTGAGCTGGAAGTAGAGGGTCTTCTTGTCGATCGACAGCCAGAGCTTGTCGACCTTCTCCAGCTTGACCGCCTTGATGTTCACGAACTGCTTGTCGGAGGTCAGTGAGCCGCGGTAGACGCGCTTGTCGTGCCGCTTGTGGGTGACGCGCACGTGGAAGCCGCGCTTGTCGTGCCACAGGTAGGTGCCGCTGCGGGAGCCCGCGTGCAGCTTGACCGGACGGCCCTGAACCCTGTCCCGCCACTGCTTGACGTCACAGGTGTCGGTCGTCGCGGTGGCCGGGCTCGGCGCCACGGCCACCAGGCCGGAGGCCGACAGCCCCAGAACCGTCGCGAGCAGAACACGCCGCTGCATGGTTTTCCCCTCTTTCGGTGCGTTCGGACGGCTGGAAGCTAGCGGGGAAACCTGGCAAAACCCTGAGATCGGGCCCTAGGACCGCAGTTCTCCGGCGGGCACGGGGAGGGAGTGGAAGCCGCGGGTGAACGGGGAGCTGATCCGGCGGGCGGACGCCGCGTCCACGCCCAGCGTGGGATGACGCGTGTACAGCTCCTCCAGGGCGACCCTGGCCTGGAGTTTCGCCAGATGGGAGCCGATGCAGAAGTGCGGTCCCGTCGCGAAGCCCAGGTGGCGCGGGATCGTCCGGTACAGATCGAAGACGCCCGCGGTGGCGCCGAACTCGCGTTCGTCGCGGTTGGCCGAACCGTAGAGCATCAGCACCTTCTCCCCTTCGGGGATCTCCACTCCGTGCAGCGTGACGGGACGGGTGGTGGTGCGGGCCAGCGCCTGGACGGAGCTCTCGAACCGCAGCACCTCGGTGAGCGCGTTCGGGATCAGCGCGAAGTCGGCGGTGAGGGCCTCGCGCTGGGCGTGGTCGGAGTCGAGCAGCAGGACGGCGTGGGAGATCAGGTTGCCGGTCGTGTCGTTGCCGCCCGCGACCATGACGAAGCAGAAGCCGAGGACGTCCCAGTCGGTGAGGCGGTCGCCGTCGATCTCCGCGGCGACCAGCGCGGAGATCAGGTCGTCGCCGGGACGGGCCCGGCGGGCCGTCACCAGCTCGCCGAAGTAGCCGAACATCTCCGCGACGGCCGAGACCGCGGCCTGGTCGTCGAGGTCGAGCCCTTCGTCCTGGACGGAGACCAGGGCGTCGACCCACGGGTCGAACCTGGCGCGGTCGGCTGCCGGGACGCCGAGCAGATGGGCCAGCGCGAACGTCGGGATCGGCGAGGAGAAGTCCTGGTGCAGATCGACCGGCTCGCCGTCGGCGGCCTTGCGGTCCAGGACGTCCAGCCGCTCCCGGACGAACGCCCGCAGCAGTTCCTCCAGGGCCGCGATCCGGCGGGGCGTGAAGCCCGCGCTGATCAGGCGGCGCAGTTCGGTGTGGCGCGGCGGGTCGAGCATGACCATGGTGGGGGCGAGGCCCAGCGCGGTGATCTCGTCGGGGTGGAAGGTGAGGCCCTGCGCGGAGGAGAAGGTCGCGGGGTCGCGGAGGGCGTGCCAGATGTCGTCGAAGCGGGAGAGCGCCCAGTAGTGCGGGCCGCCGTGCCGGTGGACCGGATCGTCGTCGCGCAGCGCGCGGTAGGCGGGATAGGGGTCGGTCTGGAAGGCGGGGTCGAACGGGTCGTAGCGCACGGGGGCACCTCGTTCTAACGGGAGTCGTTATTAACGCATCCTGTTAGTATCACCGGATGGCGAAGGACGCAACGGTCACGAGGGAGCGGCTGCTGGACGCCGGAGCCCGGCTGTTCGCGACCGAGGGCATCGACGCCGCCCGCACCCGCGACATCGTCCGGGAGGCGGGGCAGGCCAACGACTCGGCGATCACCTACCACTTCAAGTCCCGGCGGGGGCTGCTGGAGGCGATCCTCAGGGCCGGGGTCGACCGGATGGAACCCGCCCGGCGCGCCGCCGACCCGGCCGGGCTGGCGGAGATCGTCACGGCGATCACCGGGCCGATCGCGGGCGAGCTCCGCACCGAACGGGGGCGCTGGTTCCTGCTGATCGTCGCCCAGGTCGCCGGGCGGGCCGGGATCCGCAGCCACAGCACACCGTCGCTGATCGCGGGCACCGCCATCGCGGCCCAGCTCGGGCTGCTGGAGCGGGAGTGCCTGGGGTTCCTGCCGGAGTCCGTCGCGCTGGAGCGGGTGGCGGCCTTCGTGGCGTTCCTGACGGCTTCCCTCGCCGACCGCGCCGCCCGTCCGGGGCCGCATCTGCTCGACCACGACGCCTACACCGCGAACCTCGACGCCATGCTCACCGCCGCGCTGCGCGCCTGACTCACGCGAGCAGCGCGTCGCACTCCTTGACCAGACGTGCGCGCAGCGGCGCCGCTCGGACGGCGAAGCCCTTCTGCGCGGCCGCGTACTCGGCGCGTCCCTCGGCCGTCTCGACCCTGACCGGCTCGTAGCCGAGCTCGCGCAGATCGTAGGGGCTGGCCTTCATGTCCGTCGCGCGGATGTCGCGGGACAGCGCGAAGCAGTCGGCCACCAGCTCGCTCGGCACCAGCGGCGACAGCTTGTACGCCCACTTGTACAGATCCATGTTGGCGTGCAGGCAGCCGGGCTGGTCCAGCTCGTGCTGGGACTCGCGGGTCGGCTGGAGCAGGTTCAGCGGCCGGGCCGGCTCGGTGAAGAACCGGAACGCGTCGAAGTGGGAGCAGCGCACGCCCCGCTCGTCGACGACCTGGGCTGTCCGTTCGGGACCGAGCCGCAGCGGCCAGGACGCGTGCCGGACGTCGTCCGGCGGCAGCTTGTAGACCATCGCCCACTCGTGCATCCCGAAACAGCCCAGGTGGGCGGGGCGGGAGGCCGTCGCGGTGAGCAGGCCGCGGATCCAGGAGATCGACTCGCGGCGGCGCGGCAGCAGGGCCGCGACGTCGACGGTCGCGCCTTCCGGGGTGTCCACGTAGTGCGGGCCGTGGGAGCGTGCCCCCGCCAGCACGACGCCCGCGCCGGGATGCCAGTTGAGCAGCCGGCCGGGCCGCTGCCCGTAGTAGGTGAACAGGAAGTCCTCGACCGGATGGCCGACGCCCGCCTTGCGCTGCTCCAGGTAGGGGCCGATCAACGCGTCCAGCCGGGCCCGGTGCGCGGCCGCCCGCGCCCGCCAGGCACTCTCCTCCAGAACCTCCACCCCAGCAGGGTACCCGGGGTTCCCTGACGCCCATTCTCGCGTTTGTCAGCACATCTGCAATCGCAGATGATAAAACCAAACGCGAACACAAATGCACGTGCAGGGGACGCACGGGCCATCTTGAGGAGCGTGAGCGATGCGGATGCTGCAGGCCTTCAACGGAATGCCCGCCCAGTGGCTGACCGTCACTGCCTGGCGGAAGAGCCGCCACAGCAACCCCAGCGGGAGCTGCTTCGAGCTCGCCGCGCTGCCCGACGAGGAGATCGCGGTCCGCAATTCCCGCCACCCCGGCGGACCAGCCCTGATCTTCACCGCCGACGAGATCGCCGCTTTCGTGCGCGGCGCCAAGGACGGCGAGTTCGACGATCTTCTCGAGGCGGCGGGCGCGGACACCCGCCAGCCGGAGAACCTGGGCATCGCGGGGTGACGCCGACCGGCCGCCGGGTGGGAGACTGGGTCTTCGAGCCGCCCCGGCGGCCCGGCCCCTCGAAGGAGAACGATGCAACCGGCTGAGGCCCCCGACGGCCCGCACGGGAGTGCGCCCAGCGGGCCCACCGCCCTGCGCATCATGGTCGGCTCGCAGCTGCGCCGGCTGCGCGAGTCCCGCGGGATCAGCCGCGAGCGCGCCGCGGACGCCATCCGGGCCACCCACTCCAAGATCAGCCGACTGGAGCTCGGGCGCAGCGGGTTCAAGCAGCGCGATCTGACCGATCTGCTCGACCTCTACGGCATCGACGCGCCCCGCGAGCGGGAGACCCTGCTGGAACTGGCGCGCCAGGCGTCCGAACCCGGCTGGTGGCACCGGTACCAGGACGTCATGCCGGGATGGTTGGAGCCTTATATCGGGCTGGAGTCGGCGGCCTCGCTGATCCGTTCCTATGAGGTGCAGTTCGTGCACGGGCTGATGCAGACCGAGCCCTATTCGCGGGCCGTCGTCCGGCTGGGCAATCCGAACGCGCCGATCACCGAGATCGAGCGGCGGGTGCGGCTGCGGATGACCCGGCAGGAACTGCTGAACGGACCCAACCGGCCCAAGCTGTGGGCGGTGCTCGACGAGGCGGCGCTGCGACGTCCGCTGGGCGGGCGCGAGGTCATGCGCGGCCAGCTGGAGCATCTGCTGGAACTGACCGAGCATCCGGACGTCACGCTGCAGGTGCTGCCGTTCCTGGCGGGGGCGCATCCGGCGGGCGGCGGGCCGTTCACGATCCTGCGCTTCCCGCACGTCGAGCTGCCGGACGTCGTCTACCTGGAGCAGCTGAACAGCGCCCTCTACCTGGACAAGGTCGACGACGTCAGCGGCTACGCCTACATCATGGACCAGCTCGCGGTGATCGCCCAGGACAAGCCGACCACCCGGCGGACCCTCGCCGAGCTCCTCGACCGCCTTTAAAGGACCGGTCCCGACGGTCGTTGCCCGGACGACCATCGGGACCGATCGGGGCAGGTCACCCGTCTCCGGCGACCGACCCCCAGGGGGAGGGCTTATGCGCGGAAGTGGTTGAAGATTCCGCTATCGGTCATCCTGGCCCTGAAGGATCTCTGGCGCAAGCACATTCGCATCTTCAATTGGATTCGCATCTGCACGTGCATGTTCACCAGGGCAGATATGAAATAGGAGTTTTTGGAACGAATCACCGACGATCTGTGAAACGAGGTCCGATAGTGCGACACTGCTCCGAGATCCAGCAGGGAGCAGCAGATGATCGCGGATCAGGTGGGCATGTCCCCGTATCCCGAGCCGGAGGACGACGCGCCCGTCAGTCCGTCCGGCGGCCCCACCGCGCTGCGGATCATGCTGGGCGCCCAACTCCGGCGCCTGCGTGAGGCGCGCGGTGTCAGCCGTGAAGAGGCGGCCGACGCGCTGCGCGCCACGCACAGCAAGATCAGCCGGATCGAGCTCGGCCGTAGCGCCTTCAAACAGCGCGACCTCGACGACCTGCTCGACCTGTACGACATCACCGAACCGCGCGAACGCGACGCGATGATGATCCTCGCCCGGCAGGCGAACGTGCCGGGCTGGTGGCACCGGTACAGCGACGTCCTGCCGCCGTGGCTCGAACCCTACATCGGGCTGGAGTCGGCGGCCGCGGTGCTCCGCTCGTTCGAGGTCCAGTTCGTGCACGGACTGATGCAGACCGAGGACTACGCGCGCGCCGTCATCCGGATGGGCAACGCCGCCGCCTCCCCCGGCGAGATCGAGCGGCGGGTCCGGCTGCGGATGACGCGCCAGCGGATGCTCGCCGAGACCGACCGGCTGAAGATCTGGGCGGTGCTCGACGAGGCCGCGCTGCACCGGCCGTTCGGGAGCCGGTCGGTGCTGCGCGGCCAGATCGAGCATCTGCTGGAACTGTCCGAGCACCCCAACGTGATGCTGCAGATCCTCCCGTTCACCGTCGGGGCGCACCCGGGCGCCGGCGGGCCGTTCACGATCCTCCGCTTCCACCAGCGCGACCTACCGGACGTCGTCTACCTGGAGCAGCTCAGCAGCGCCCTCTACCTCGACAAACTGGAAGACGTCGAGGGCTATATGCGCATCATGGACGAGCTCTGCATCCTCGCCGAAGACGGCGACGGCACCCGCACCATCCTCGCCAACCTGCTCCGCGAGCTCTGACACCACCTCGTCAGCCAGTGGATCGGGCCGCGGCGCGAATGAGGTCGGCCACGGCGCGGGCCCGGGAGACCGGGGAGGCGTGCGAGGCGGCGACCTCGACGGTGCGGGCGTGCATCCGCCCGGCCATGAAGCGCTGCGCGGCCGGCGGGATGGCCTTGTCGTTCGTCGAGACCAGGAACCAGGCGGGCAGCTTCCGCCAGGCCGGAGCGCCTGAGCGTCCGATGACGGCGTCGAGGGAGAGCGGACGCTGGGCGGCCGCCATCAGGACGGTGCGCGCGGCGGGGACGTCACCGGCGAACACCTTCCGGAACTTGACGGGGTCGATGGTGAACTCGGTGCCCTGCTTCCCGTCCGGCTTGAGGTAGGGCTGGGGCACGAGGGCCTTGCCGAGCGCGCTGGGGAACCTCTCGCTGATGGTCGCGGTGCTCTCGCCCTTGTCCGGCGCGAACGCGGCGACGTAGACCAACGCCTTCACATTGGACGCCGAGCGGGCCGCGTTGGTGATGACGGCTCCGCCGTAGGAGTGACCGGCCAGCACCACGGGGCCCTTGACGCCCTTGACCACGCTCGCGACATAGGCCGCGTCGCTCTTCAGATCGCGCAGCGGGTTCGCCACGGCGATCGTCTTGTAGCCGTGGCGGTGGAGGGCGCGGATGACGCCGCTCCAGCTACTGCCGTCGGAGAAGGCGCCGTGGACCAGCACCACGGTCGGTTTGGCGCGGCCTTCGGCCGTGGGAGCGGCACCCGAGGCCGCGCTGGCTCCCCCTCCGACGACAGCGACGGCGACTAGGACCGCGGAGGCGCTTGCGAGACGGTTCATCAGACGAGATCCTCTCGTAGAGAAAGAACGTTCGTTCTCCCTTGGGAGGAAGCTATCCGGGGCGGCCGCGACGTGTCAAGATCGGAAACGAACGGGGTGCCGGTGCCTTAATCTCGGTGCATGAAAGAACCCGAGCAGCCTCCCGCGACGCCACGGGAGCGGCTTCTCGAGACCGCGGCCCGGCTGTTCTACGCGGAGGGCATCCACGCGCTGGGCGTCGACCGGCTCGTCACCGAGGCCAGGGTCACCCGCGCCACGTTCTACCGGCACTTCCCGTCCAAGGACGATCTGGTGCTCGCCTACCTCGGCCACCACGACCGGCTGATCCGCGGCGGGATCAAGGCGGCCGTCACGGGACAGGAGCCGCGCCGGGCGCTGAGCAACATCTTCACCGGGATGGCCGGCCACGCCTGCGGCCCCGGATTCCGCGGCTGCCCGTTCATCAACGCCGCCGCCGAGTACCCCGACCCGTCCTGCCCGGTCCGCCTGGCCGTCGACGAGCACCGCACCTGGCTCCGCGGAACCCTCCGCGCCCTGCTCGTCGACGTCGGCCACCCGTCCCCCGACCTCGCCGCCCAATCCCTCCTCTTCCTCCGCGACGGCATCATGGTCGGCAGCTACCTCGACTCCCCCGCGACCGTCACCGCAGCCGTCCAGCACGTCGTGGACGCGACGCTCGCCGCATAGCCCGTCCACCGAGGCGCGGGGGTTGCCCTTAGCTGGCTTTGAGGGTTCCGCCGTCGATGATGAGGTCGGCGCCGACGATGCCGGCGGCTAGGGGGGAGGTGAGGAAGGTGATCAGGGCGGCGACCTCTTCCGGCTCGGTGATCCGGCCTGAGGCGACGCCGAAGGTCGCGGGGAGCGTGGCCAGGAAGTCCTCGTGTGAGGCGCCGAAGGTCTCGGCGACCTTGGCGCCGAAACCGTCAGGGGCGCGCCACAGTCCGGTGCCGACCGGTCCGGGTGAGACCGTGTTCACCCGGACGCCCTGCGGCCCGAACTCCTCGCTCAGGCGCTTGCCGAACGCGGTGAGCGCCGCTTTCGCCTCGCTGTAGCCCACCGGTCCCGTCGACGGCACCCGAGCGTTGATGGAGGAGACGTTGACGATGACGCCGCGGCGCGCCAGCAGGCCGGGCAGCGCGGCACGCGAAGCCCACACGGCGCTGAACAGGTTCAGGGCGAACAGGTCATGCCACTGCTCGTCGTCGGCGTCCAGGAACCCGCCGAGCTTCAACTGGTCCGCGTCGCCCGCGCCGACGTTGTTCACCAGGATGTCGATGCCACCGGTCCGTGCCACCGCGACGTCGACGACCGACCGGGCACCCTCGGGTGTGGCCAGATCGGCGGCGACGCTGAGGGGGGCCACCTCCTTCAGCTCCGGTGTGATCGTGCGTGCCGCGCCGACGACCCGCACCCCTTCCCCGGCCAGCGCTCGTGCCACCGCGAGGCCGATACCGCGGCTCGCCCCGGTCACCACTGCCGTCTTACCGCTGAGTGAGAGATCCATCCCTGTCACCTTTCTCGAACTCCGGTTTTTGAACTACTGGTCTAAAACTAGGGCATGGCGAAACGCCGCCGTTCTCGGCGAGAACGGATCTAGAGGACCGTCAGGGCGGTGTCGATGACGCGATGGAGCGCGGGGGCCTCCTGGGTCATGGCCATGACACGGAGCCCGGCCAGGGTGGTCGCGAGATGCTCGGCCAGCGCCTGGGGGTCCTTGTCGCGTGCCACGTCGCCTTCGGCTTGGCCGCGCCGGATCCGCTCCGCGAACCAGCCCGTGGACTCCGCCTGCATACGACGGAGTTTTCCGGCG
Source organism: Actinocorallia lasiicapitis (assembly GCF_054778695.1). Lineage (NCBI taxonomy): Bacteria > Bacillati > Actinomycetota > Actinomycetes > Streptosporangiales > Thermomonosporaceae > Actinocorallia > Actinocorallia lasiicapitis. Next base: position 11,154 of record NZ_BAAGZI010000066.1, on the reverse strand, counting down.
AGTTCGGTGTCCTGGCCGGCGAGCTCGACCGCCGTGTTCCCGATCAGGCAGCCGCGGCGCTGCGGCTGCGCCAGGTCGGCGTCGACCACCGACCGCAGCGCCGCGCCGATGCACTCGCGCGTCGTGCCCGGATGCTCCAGAAGCCCCTGCGCCAGCTCGGAGATCTGCTGGTGGTAGAGATCCAGACAGCGGTCGAACAGGCTCCGCTTGCTGGCGAAGGCGTTGTAGAGACTGCCCTTGGCGATGCCCGTCGCGGCGGCCAGCTGCGCCGGAGAGGTGCCGCCGTAGCCGTGCGTCCAGAACGCCTCCATCGCACGCGCGACCACGACGTCGTCGTCAAAACTCCTCGGCCTTCCCATGGCTCCGACCCTAGCCGTTATGGACCTAGGGGTCAAGAATGGCGGGCGATCCATCACTCACTTGAGGCATTGGCAGCGGTCCTGTGCCGTCTTAGGCTCCGGGTGACGTGAGGATCCTTCAACTTTTGGAGTCGTATGCGCGGAGCTCGCCTGACGGCGGCCCTTGGTTCGGCCGCCGCCCTCGCCCTCGCCCTCGTCCCGTCCGGTGTCGCCGCGGCCGGCCCGGGCGGCACGTTCTCGGCCATCACCTACAACGTCGCGGGGCTTCCTGAGCCCCTGTCCAGTGCGCCTTACCCGCGACTGGAGGCCCATCTGACGATCGGGTCCAGGCTCGGCGCCTACGACGTCGTCAACGTCCAGGAGGACTTCAACTACCACTGGGCGCTCTACTGGAACAACACCCATCCCCACCGGACCTGGTCGAGCGGTCCCGTGCCGTTCGGCAGCGGACTCAACACGATGGCGCGGTACCCCGTCACCGGCCTGAAGCGCGTCACGTGGGCCAAGTGCTACATCAACGAGGCCGACTGCCTGACGCCCAAGGGTTTCACGTTCAGCCGGATCCAGCTCGCGGACGGCGTCTCCTTCGACCTCTACAACCTCCACGCCGACGCGGGCGGCGACCCCGGCGACGTCAAGGCACGCAACGCCGGCCTGGCCCAGCTCACCAGCTACCTCGCCGAGCGCTCCGCCGGACGTGCCGTCGTCATCATGGGCGACACCAACACCCGCTACACCCGCCCCGGCGAGAACTTCAGCGCCTTCGTCCGGGACAACGCCCTCACCGACCCCTGGGTCGCCCTGAAGCAGAGCGGTGTCGAACCGACCCCGGCCACCCCTCCGGCCGGCTGCACCGCGACCGACCGCGAACGCTGCGAATCCATCGACAAGATCCTCTACCGCAGCTCCCCCGCCCTCACCCTGAACCCCACCGCGTACGCCAACGTCGCCGCCCAGTTCCTCCGGGCGGACGGCCAGCCCCTCTCCGACCACGACCCCATCACCGTCACGTTCACCTGGACGGCCCCCTGACTTCCGCGAACCCGGCGCGCGGCCCGCTCGATGAGCGGACCGTTCGCCATGACGCCTACCGGACGTCGCCGGTGATCTCCTGCACGAGGGCGCAGAGGGTTTCGCTCTGCTCGTCGGGGTCGGGGAGGGAGCGGGCGAGCCGTTCGGCGTCGGACAGTGCTGTTCTCGCCGCCGTCGGGTCGAGGCCGACCAGAACCGGGATGACCATTCCCAGGGCCCGGACGTGGTCCCAGGGGTCGGTGAGGGAGCGGGCGGTGCGTTCGGCGTCGGCCAGGAGGGTGCGGGCCGTTGCGGGGCCGGGTTCCGCCAGCGCGGCCGAGATCCTGGTTCTGACCATCTCGACCAGGGCTTCGCCGCGCTGGTGAGGGGTGGGCAGGGCGCGGGCGATGCGCTCGGCGTCGGCCGGGTCGGCTGAGGTGGTGTGGAGGCGGCCCAGGACTCTGACCTGGACGGAGGGGTCGGTGAGGGAGCGGGCGAGGCGGCCGGAGGCCTCGGGGTCGGTCTTCGCGAGGACTCGGATGAGCCGTCCCAGTGCGGTGACGCGCATGTCCTCCCGGGTGAGGGAGTCGACGACCGCCTCGGCCGCCGCGGGGTCGAGGGGCGCCAGGGCTTCGGCGACGAACGTCAGTGAGACGTCGCGGTGCGTGGCCGCGGTGGAGGCGCGGCTGAGCCGTTCGGCGATGACCAGGAGGGCTCTGGCCGCCGCCCGGTCGACCGCGGTCATCGCCGCGGCGACCTTGCAGAGCGCGGAACCCCGCAGGACGGGTTTGACGGACCGGGCGACGGCTTCGGCGTCGTCCAGGATCGCCCGTGCCGCCGCGGGGTCGGTGCGGGACAGCGCCACCGCCACCGTTCCCAGCGCCTCCGCCTGCCTGATCGAGGGTTCCTCGAGGGAACGGGCGACCTGTTCGGCGCTGTGCAGGGCCTCTCGCGCCTCCACTGGGTCGGTCGCGGCGAATGCCGTGGCGGCCTTCCACCGTGCGTGTGCCCGTGCCCGGTGGGAGCGTTCGGTGATGGCCCAGGTGGTGCGTCCGGCGTCCGACAGGATCTCTCTCGTCAGCTCGGGGTCGGAGCTCGCGAACGCCTCAGCGAGGCCGGACCGCGCGACGACGACGCCGCACAGCGCGTCGGACCGGTACCCGGGATCGGCGATGGACCGGGCGATGCCTTCGACGAGGGGCAGGAGGCCCACCTGGGCCTCGGCCAGGCCGGGGAAGGCCCAACCGCCCGACGCGCCCTCGCCGTCGATGGCGAGGGCGGGGTCATCTCTCGGAACACGCTCAAGCATCGGCGTTCACCACCACCGCCGGACCGCGTCGCCGAGCTCCCTGGTCCATTCGCGGTCCGACGGAACATAGTCGCGGTCGCGGACGTCCTCGACGAAGTTGGCGGGCAGTACCAGCGGACGTAGCGCCAGGTACACCAGGCTGTCGGTGCGCCACACCCACGTCCCGTCCGTGTTGAGCGACGGACCGCCCCCGATGTACTCGCCGGGCACCAGCAGGTTCGGCACCGACTCCATCACACTGAAACCGGCGGGAGTCTTACGCATGTAGTCCAGGATCCGCTTCCGATCCGGCTCCACGATCGTTCCGCGCGCATTATGGATCGACGGCAGGTCCTCCCGCTCGCCCCCGTACATCTCCCGGTACAACGCCACCGGCTTCAGCTCCACGACGCCCCTCTTCCTCTCACCACCGAAGAGAAAACACTAGCGTCTATTTACGACGAGAGCATCTGAGATGTCAGGACGGTCCGGCGAGCAGCGGCCCCGCGGTTCCGGGCGTCCGCTCCGGCGGGATCACGGCCGGGGCGTCGCCGACCGTCGCGCCAGGAACGCGGGCCGGTGGCCGCCCAGCACCCGAGCCGACTCCCCCGCCCCGTGAGCCGACCACCACGCCCGAACCCCCGGGACCGCAGCGATCTCGGGTCGCTCAGTCCGCTGAGGGCAGGGCGGCGAGGGCGTCGCGGAGGGCGGCTCGCGAGGTGATGCCGAGCTTGGGGAACACCTGGTAGAGGTGCGTGGAGACGGTTCGCGGGGAGAGGTAGAGGCGAGCGGCGATCTCCTTGTTGCTGTGGCCGGCGGCGGCGAGCAGTGCGATCTGGTGCTGTTGCGGAGTGAGGGAGACCAGGCCGGTCGCCGTCTTGGGGACGGCGACGCCGGTGGCGCGGAGTTCGCGGTCGGTTCGGGCGACCCACGGCGTGGCGGCGAGGCGGCGGAAGGCGTGGGCGGCCGCGGTGAGGTGGCGCCGGGCGTCGACGGCGTGCCTGGTGCGGCGTAGATGGCAGCCGTAGGCGAGCTGGACGCGGGCGAGGTCGAACGGCCAGCGGTCGTTCCCGGGGTCGGCGATCGCGGTTTCGAGTGCGGCGTCGCCGGCTTCGGTGCCGGTGAGGGCGGCTCCGGCGAGGATCACCAGGTTGAGCCGTGGGGACAGCCTGCCGAGGTCGAGTTCCCGTGCGGCCGCGACGTGGGCGGCGGCCTGGTCCCCTCGTCCGCTGTGGAGGGCGGCTTCGACGAGGTCGCTGAACACCCAGAGGGCGTGCGGGCGGTAGGGGGCGAGCGTGCCGGGCGGGCTGATGGCCGCGGCGTGGTGGAAAGCGGTCTCGAAGTCGCCCTGGCCGAGCGCGATGAGGGCGCGGATGTGGGAGGCGTAGGCGCCGATGATCCCGGCGCGGCGGGGACCGGCCCAGGCGTCCATGTCGTCCGCGGTGGCGGCCGCGTGCCGGGTGTCGCCGCGGGCGGCGGCCAGGAGGGCGTCGATGAGGCGCCCCGGCCAGGTGAGCAGGTCATAGCCGTGGGTGTCGCAGAGTTCGAGCCCCTCGTCGATCAGCTTCCGGGCCTCGTCCCAGCGTCCGGTGTGGAAGGCGTCCTGGCCGAGCAGGAAGAGCGATTCGATGGCCGAGGTGACCGCGCCGCCTTCGCGGCCGTGCTGGATGACGCGCTGCAGGGGCTCGCGGCAGCGGGAGAGCCGGTCGAGGTAGGCGACGGCGGTGCCGGTGCGGATGATCCGGGCGGAGCTGACCTCGTGGTCGAGGCTCGCGACGGCCGCGTCGGCCCGGGCGAGCATCTCCGGGGTGAGGCGGACGGGGTCGCTGAAGGTCCGGGACAGGATCGCCAGGAGTTCGGGCGGACGGGGCCGGAACCGGTCGACGGCGTCGAGGAGGGGCGGCCACAGGTCGGCGCGTCCACCGAAGAAGCAGACCATGAGCAGGGTGTAGAGCACCTCGATGAGGACGATGTCGTCGGCTCGTTCGGCGTCGTGAGGTTCATTGAGCGCGGCGGTGAGGAGCCGGTGGGCTGCGTCGACATCGCCGTCGCTGTGCAGGAGGTGGTAGGCGCGGGCACCGGCCACCGAGAGCGTGTCGCCCGGGCCTGGTTCGGCTTTCCTGGCCTGGTCGAGGAGGCCGGGAGCGTCACGAAGGTCACCGGTGACGATGATGCCGAGGTAGGCGGCCTCGGCCAGCCGTCCGCTGCGGCCCTTGCCCAGGGGGCTGAGGTCGGCGGCCCGCAGGAGATGGGTGACGGCGCCGACGGAGTCACCGCGTCGCAGGCTGGCGATCGCGACGCTTTTGAGGAGCGCCGCGACCTTCTCGTCGGGTTCCTGTGCGGCTTCGGCCCGGTGCCAGGTGTGCCGTTCCGGCCGGTCGGCGAGACGGACGGCGAGTTCGGCGTGGGTGGAGCGGCGCTGTTCGCTGGTCGACAGGTCGACCACGGCCGACAGGAGGAGAGGGTGCCGGAAGACGAGCCGGCCGGTGGACTCGTCGGCGCGGACGAGCCCCGCGCGTTCGGCCGGGCAGAGCCCGTCGCGGCCCCGGTCGGCGGCGATCGCCTGGATCAGCCGCAGATCACCGGTTCCGTCCAGCGCCGCCAGGAGCAGCAGCTCGAAGACCGGCACCGGCAGCGCCCGGACCCGGGAGGCGAAGACATCCTGCAGCCGTCTGCTGAGCGGCAGCGCCGCGGGGAGCGAACCTGCGACGGTATGGGCGAGGTCGCCGAGGGACACCGGGAGTTCGAGCAGGGCGAGCGGATTGCCCCGGGCGGCGTCCAGCAGCCGGCGCCGCACCCGGGGGGTCATCACCGGGTAGCGGTCGGCCAGCAGCGCCGCCGAGGCGTCGTCGGTGAGCGGTTCCACCGGCAGGACGGGGAGATCTCCCTGGTCGAAGTGGTGGGTCTCCCCCGTCCGGTAGGCCGCCAGCAGGCCCACCGGCAGCCCCGCGAGGCGGCGGGCGACCATGCCGAGGACTCCGGCGCTGGCCCGGTCGAGCCAGGGCAGATCATCAATGATCATCAGGAGCGGCCGCTGCTCGGACGCCTGCCGCAGCAGCGCCAGGACGGCGTTGGCGACGAGAAGCCGGGCCGGGGCCGGCCCCGTGGCCAGCCCGAGCGCGACGTTGAGGGCGTCGGCGAGCAGCGGGGGCAGCCGGGGAAGCTCGCCGAGGCACGGGTGGAGGAGCTGGTGGAGGGTGGCGTAGGAGATCTCGGCTTCGAACTGCGAACCGGTCGCCCGCAGGAGCCTGGCCCCGGAACCGTCCGCGAAAGCGGCCGCATGGTCCAGCAGAGCGGTCTTCCCGACCCCCGGATCACCCGCCAGCAGGAGCGCGCCCCCGATCCCCGTGCCGATCCCGGCGACCAGGGTCTCCAGCCGGACGGTCTCCGGGTCACGGCCGATCAGCTCCCCGGATCCGGCGACGCCCTGATCCGCACGCGCGCTGACCCCGTCCATCCTGCGACCTTCCGTCATCGGCGGAATCCTGTCCAGCCTCGGGTTCGTCGGGCGGGCCCCGGCGAGGCGGGGCCCGCCGCTGAGTCAGGAGTCCAGAGCCGTCGCGGCCTGCGCGATGACGGCCGCGACGGCGGCGGGGTTGGAGACGTAGACGGCGTGGCTGCCCGCGGTCTCGGTGACGGTCGAGCCCGCGCGCTCGGACATGGCCCGCTGGGCGGGCGGCGGGATCATGCGGTCGTCGGTGGCGACCAGATACCAGGACGGCTTGACGCGCCACGCGGGCTCGGACACCGCTCCGCCGAGCGCGTCCACGCCCCACGGCACCTGCGAGTCGGCCATGAACGCCGCCAGCCCCTCGGGGACGTCCGCGGCGAACGACGCGGCGAACTTCGCGCGGTCCAGGAACAGGAATCCGTCCTTGGGCGGCAGGATCGGCGGCACCGGCGCGCCGGGCGGCGGGTCGGCGATCAGGGTGTTGACCGACTCGCCCTTGTCCGGCGCGAACGCCGCGATGTAGGCGAGTGCCGCGACGTTCGGGTGGTTGCCCGCCTCACTGATCACGACTCCGCCGTAGGAGTGGCCGACCAGCACGGCAGGGCCGTCCAGGCCGTCGAGGACCTGGTGGGTGGCGGCGACGTCGCCCGCCAGCGACACGGTGGGGTTCTGCACGACGTGCACCCGGTAGCCGTCGGCGGTCAGGTGCTCGTACACGCCCTGCCAGCCCGACCCGTCGACGAATCCACCGTGCACGAGCACGATGTTCTTCAGTTCGCTCACGACACTGCCTCCAATGTCCGGGACCAGGCCCGGGCTCGATGGGGAGATGATCGGAACGGTAGATCTCCGCGCGCCCTCACCGAATGCGTCAGATGACGTAGACCGCGCCCGGGTCTCGGCTCACCCCGCGGGAGGTTCCTGGCCGCTCAGGACGGTCAGATAGCGCGGCGGCGCGGGCCCGAACCGGCTGATCAGGAGCATCCGGTGCGCCGCCTCGACGTCGCCCTCGCTGTTCACCAGGTAGGCGGCCGTCGCGACGGCCGCGTCCTGGGTCGCCGCGCTTCCGGGATCGTCGTGCGCAGGCGGCACGCTACCCGTGGTCCGGACCCCGCCGCCCGGGCAGGGTCGGGCGGGGGCCGGAGGGAGGCGGGGTCAGCCGAAGGCGGGCTGGTCGACCGTCCAGTACCAGTTGTTGTTCGCGTTCGCGAGACGGAACTTGATCTTCGCGGTCTGAGCGCCGGGCGGGATCGGGGCGGTGAGCGAGACGGATCGGGACTTCGCGTCGGCGGTGTACTGGAGGAGTTGCTGGTCGGGGCCGCCGTCGAAGGAGATCAGCACGGTCGCCCGCTGATTTCCTTCCTGGAGGTAGTGGGAGACGAACGAGATCGGCAGCGTGGTGCGGCCCGCGACCGGCACGTTCGGCGAGACCAGAGTGCTGGTGAAGGCCCCGCTGAACGACTTGTCGGCCCACTCGTCGCTCTCGGCGACCGCGAACACGCCCCGGGCGCGGACGTTGGTCTCACGGTTCTGGCCGGTCTGGGTGGAGGTCCAGAACTCGTCGTTGCTGAGCGTCCAGCCGCGCCACTCGGCGACGCCGCCGGTGCCCATGCCGGTGTTGTCGACGGTCCAGCCGCCCGGGAAGGTCTTCGTCCAGCCGAGCGTCGCGGCGGGGATGCCCGTCTCGTCCTGGCGGGCGGAGAGCGACGACCAGGCCGAGTCGAACACGTCGGTGGCCGGGCTGAGGATCGGCCTGCCGTCGAACTGGGCGGGCTTCGGCACGCCGAGGTAGTCGAGGGCGGTCGCGGCGACGTCCACGTTCTTCGGCTGGATCGACGGGGCGGAGACCGGGACACCGGAACCGTTGGCGATGACGAACGAGCGGCGTTCGAGCTTGCTCGCCCCGCCGTGGCCGCCCGCGTCGGTGTGGCCGTGGTCGGTGGTCACCAGGAACAGCCACTCCTCCGCGGCGTAGTTCGGCCGGGTCTTGATCGCGTTGATGACCGCACCGATGCGCGCGTCGGTCGACTGCATCGCCTGGGCGTAGGCGGCGCTGGCCCCGCCGGAGTCGTGCCCGGCGATGTCCACCTCGCCGAAGTAGACGAACGACGCGTGCGGGCCGTTGTCCCGGATGTAGGCGGCCGCGTCGTTCTGGATCCGGGTGTCCTCGGCCGGGTAGCCGTTGGCGTCGCCGTTCAGCACGTATTCGCGGTCCAGGCCAGGGCCGATGATGTTGTCGCCGATCGGCTTCCAGTCGACGCCCGCGTACGTGCCGAACGCGCCGTTGTGGGACTCGACGACGTTCAGGAAGCTCGGGTTGGCGCTCAGCGCGTTGCCCGAGAAGGAGTTGTCGACGACCTTGTGCTTGTCGGGCCAGGTTCCGGTGAGGTTGGTCGACCAGCCGGGCCCTGAGGAGGTCGCCGCCATCGGGCTCGCGTAAAGCCAGGTCGGCGAGGAGTAGCCGGTGGCGGCGAGGCCGTCGAGCGTCGGCAGGTTCAGCGACTGGACCTTGTCCCAGCGCGCCCCGTCGATGCCGAACACGACGACGTGGCGGTTGCCGGGCGCGGCGGCCCCGGCCGGGGCGGCGATCACGGCCGCGAGCGGAACGGTGAGGGCGGTGGCGGCGAGCACGGCGAGGGTGCGGCGTCTCATGTCTGGTCCTTCGTCTGGGGAGGTGGATGCCCACGAGCAGTCGATCAGCCGGGGACGGCCGCGCCCACCCCCGCCGTGTCGATGGGACCGATCAGTCCTCCTTATGGGATCCGTTCCCGCTGGTCGCCCGGGGTGCCACCGCTGGGACGTACGCCGGGGTTCACCGAGGATTCACCGGAGCCCGTCAGCTGATGGCCCGCAGCCGGGGCGGCCCGTCGTGGGCGGCCTGAAGGACGTCGATGAACGCCTGCTCCGCGGGTGTGAGCAACCGGTCCTTGCGGTGGGCGACGACCACCGGACAGGGCCTGCCCTGGGCGACGGGCAGCACCGCGAACCGGCGCTGCCCCGGTTCGCCCGCGACGCTGTGGTCGGGCAGCACCGCTATCCCGAGCCCTGCCGCGACGGCCTGCTTGACGGTCTCCGTGCCCCAGATCTCGCTGGTGGCGACGGTGTCCGCGAGCCCCCAGCGGGCCAGCACCTCCTCCTGCTGACGCCGGGTCGCCGAGCCGGGTTCACGCAGCAGGATCCGCTCCCCCGCGATCCGCTCGGACACCGGCTCCGCGCCGGCCGCGAGCGGATGGCCCGCCGGCACGATGAGCACCGGGCGGCTCTCCGCGACGGTCGCCGTGACGAGCTGCGCGGCACGGGCGGGCCCGCCGAGGAGCGCGACGCCGAGGTCGCCGTCCAGCAGCCGCTTCTCGATCTGGTCGGCGTTGCCCGCGACGATCCCGATCTCGATGCCGTCATAGCGGGCCCGGAACGACGCCAGAACGGGCGGCAGCAGATGCGCGGCGACCCCGCTGGAGCCGCCGATGACGAGCGTCCCGCTGCCCATCCCCGACACCCGCTGGATCGCGGCGACCGCCTCGTCGGCCAGCAGGAACATCCGGCGGGTGTAGTCGAGCAGCACCTCGCCCTCCGAGGTGACCCGGATCCGGGAGCCCGACCGGTCGATCAGCACCGTCCGGAGGTTCTTCTCCAGCCGGCGCACCTGCTGCGACACCGCGGACTGGGACAGGTAGAGCTTGTCGGCCGCGGCCGAGAAACCGCCGCGCTCCACGACCGTCATGAAGATCCACAACTGGTGCAGGTTGAGCTGCACGGGGCTCCTTCCCTGGCCGCGGCCTCCTCAGGCCGCGAGCCACCTGCGGACGAGCGTGCTGAGCTGGTCCACGACGACGACCAGCACGAGCACCATGAGGATGTAGGTCACCATCTGGTCGAACCTGAACAGCTGGATCGACTGGTTGATGAGGAAACCGATGCCGCCCGCCCCGACCAGGCCCAGCACCAGCGACGACCGTACGTTCACGTCCAGCCGGTAGAGCACGAGCCCGGCGAGCTGCGGCAGGCAGGCCGGGAGCACCGCGTGCAGCACGACCTGGGCGCGGCCTGCCCCGGCGATGCGCAGCGCCTGCGCGGGGCCCGGGTCGGTCTCCTCCATCGCCTCAGACCACAGCTTGCCCATGACCCCGACGTTGTGGCACACCAGCGCGAGCACGCCCGCGAACGGCCCCAGCCCCACCGCCGTCACGAAGATCAGCGCGAAGACCACGTCGGGCACCGCCCGCAGGAACGACATGACCGACCGGGACGCCTGGTAGAGGAGCGTGCCTCCGCCGGCCGCCCGGGAGCCGAGCACCGCCAGCACGATCGTGAACGGGATCGACAGGGTCGTGCCGAGCAGCCCGATCCACAGGGTGACCAGGCACGCCTTCAGCCCGTCCTGGACGACCGGCGACCAGGCGGTGTCGGGCGGCAGCGCCTCCGACACGAACCGCACCATGCCGCGCCAGCCCTCGGCGAGCATCGCGAGGTCCATGTCGGTCCCCCGCCAGGCCGCGACGTGCAGCCCGGCGACGACCGGCGTGATCAGGGCGCTCGCCGCGACGGCGCGGGGACGTCTGGGCCGGGGAGGCACGGCCCGGCGACCGGGCACGACGACGCTCACGCGGCCGCCTCCGCACTGAGATAGAGGGCGGAGACCCGCTCGGGGCCGATCTCCGTGACGGAGGCGCTGAACTCGATCAGGCCGTCGCCCAGGCCGACGAGCCGGTCGGCGTGACGGCGAGCCAGCTCCGGCTGGTGCAGGACCGCGGCGACCGCGATCGACTCGGCGCGGGCGAGCTCCGTCATCACCAGCATGACCTGCTCGGCGGCCGACGGGTCGAGCGCGGAGACCGGTTCGTCGGCGAGCAGCACCTCGGCGCGCTGGCACAACGCGCGGGCCAGCGCGACCCGCTGCTGCTGGCCGCCGGACAGAGCGGCGACCCGCTCGTGCGCGCGGTCCGCGAGACCGACCCGGTCCAGGCAGGCCATCGCCTCCTCGCGTACCTCGCGAGGGAAGAGCAGTGGGGCGAGCGACCGGTGCAGCGGCAGCCGTCCGAGTGCCC
>NZ_BAAGZI010000065.1:0-21341 GCF_054778695.1 Actinocorallia lasiicapitis | reverse complement strand
GCTGTTCGGCCCTGCGGTCGGCGAGGACCAGCCCGATCCGGTGGACGAGCTCCCGCCCGTCGCCGCCGCGCCCGGCCACCTCGGCGAGCACGCCCAGCAGCCGGTCGGCGTCGGTGTCGGCGGCGTCGCAGACCAGCAGCAGCCCGCTCCGGCAGGCCACTATCCCGTCGCCGCGCAGCGGCCTGATCACTCCTGTCACGTCAGACGCCCCCCTCGGAACCGCCACCGGATGAACGGCACCCGCATCGGCCCGTTCGCGATCAGCCAGACCGTGATCCACACGATCGTGAAGTCCACCCAGAAGGCCGACGCCGCGGTGTGCTCCGGCACCGACGGGATCAGGCCGAGCCGGATCAGGACGAACAGCGCGATCCCCTCGTTGACCAGGTTGAGCAGGCCGAACAGCGACGGCCAGTCCTTCTCCCACCGGAACTGCATGAGCCCGTGGTAGACGATCTCCCAGCCGATCCCGATCACCGCGACGGCCGCGAGCAGGATGAAGGTGGTCCGGTAGGTGTCGCTGAGCGGGGCCGCGGCGGGGATGCCGGGCAGCACCGGCGTGATGATCAGGGTGACCAGGACGCCGACCGTGGCCAGCAGGAAGATCCGGGTCTGGATCCGGCCGAACAGTGTGGGGACCATCGTTCAGACCGCCTTGTTCCGTGCCCAGCGCAGCCACTGGCCGGTGGAGCGCAGCGGACCCATCTTCTTGACGAACCGGCGTCTGGCCAGGTCGTCGGCGATCTCCTGCGCGGCGATCTGCAGGCCGAGGAAGGTGTCGACGCCGGGGAAGTAGCCGCCGAGCGTCGCGGTGCCGGACGCGTACAGCGCGCCGCTCCCGGACGCGGTGCCCTTCACCTCGAAGTGCCGTTCGACCTCCAGCCGGTTCACCGGGTTGCGGGAGGCGCCGGAGTGCCGGAGCAGGTCGTCGAGGACCCGGTGCTCGGCGATGTCGGCTTCCAGCCCGGTGCAGTCGATGATGAAGTCCGACAGGAACCGCTGCTCGCCGCCCTGGTCGGAACGGAGATGGGAGACCAGCTTGCCGTCCGGGCCCGGCTCGACCTTGTCGACCACGCCCTGCAGGTTGTGGTACCAGCCCTCGCGGCGGCCCTGCTTCATCTGGGACTGCCAGCGGCGGCGCCGGGGCGTGTTGGTGCCGCCCATGTCCTTGTACTTCTGCGCCCGCTCCGCGCCCTCCAGCTTGCGCATCTCGGCTTTGAGCTGGCCGCCCCAGACCGACTTGGGATAGTTGAACCCCTGGTAGGCCCAGCCGTCGCCGCCGCGCCGCCGCATGAACACCGACGGCCCGTGCGCGCCCGTCACGAAGGTGCGGAAGGTGTGGACGATCTGGGTCTGGGCGCCGAACCGCTCCCGGTCGTCCATCAGCCGCTGCAGGATCCGCGATGCCACGATCCCGCCGCCCCGCACCACGACCGTCCCGGGCTGCGCCTTCAGGTACTCGTACACGTGCTCGTGCGGCTCGTAGGCGTTGACGACGTGGTGGTAGTCGCCGTGCCGCTCCCGGAAGTCCTGGAGATCGGGCAGGAACTTCAGCCCCGGGTAGCCGATGGCCAGATGCACGTACTGCGACTTGAACACGATCCGCCGGGTCGGGGTGGCGCCGGGCGGGGGAGTGAGGACGGTGAAGTAGCCGCCGCCGGCCCGCCGGCGCACCATCCGGACGTTGCCCTTGGCGACCATCGAGTAGTAGTCGATCCGCCGGGCCTCGCGTTCCAGGTTCCGGAAGACGGTGCCGGCGCGCGGCGTCCAGTAGTCGTTGAGGATCGGCTCGGTGGCGACGTTCCACAGGTGTTTGAGGCTCTTCTCCCGCCACGCCTCCTCCAGGGCGTAGGAGGGGAAGCCCCACAGGTTGTCGGGGCGGGAGGCCGAGTCGGAGCGGATCCGCTCGGGCCGCGGGATCTGCGAGCACCTGGTCAGGTACTCGTAGGTCTGCCAGGGATGGTCGATGTTGGTGAGGATCCGGATCTGGGAGGTGGGGACCCCGTAGATCCTCAGGTAGTCCACGGTGACGAACGAGCCGATGCCGCCGCCGATGGTCACGAACGGGATCTCCACCACGGGGATGCCGGCCGCGGCGACCATCTGGTCGGTCCACTGCGAGGTGTCGAGCAGTTCCCTGGTCAGGTCTCCGCGCGTGGGGGGAGTAGTCACGTCACCGTTCCCTAGTGCCTGTGAGGAGCCGATAACCGTTTGGATGCAGCTACCTTCGCTCCGGTTGGCTCCAGCGGCAAGGGTTCAGTCGTCGTCCGGGTCCATCACGCCGAAGATCATGGTGGAGACCTCGAAGTAGAGCTGCTCCGGATAAGGGATGTACTTCACATTTCGCAGCGCCTGGTCCTGTCCGGCGCTCTCCATGATGAACTCTCCGTAGTTGAGCAGTCGCCCTTGGAGCGGACGTTCCAATTTGATGTCGGTCACTTTCCTGAGCGGGATCATGCCGATCCGCCGCTCGATCAGCCCCTGGATGTACATGATCCGGTATTCGGTGACGATGAAGTACTCGATCGACCAGGTGACGGTCTTCCAGATCAGGAGGCCGAGCAGGAACAGCCAGCCGAACCAGACCACGGTCATGCCGAGGCCGGGGCCGAGCCACTCCGACACGAAGCCCGCCGCGATCAGCCCGCCGAACACGTAGAGGACGTACTTGAGCAGGACCGCCGGGTGTCTGCGCACCGCGAGCACGCTCTGCTCGTTGTCCATGAGGTAGCGCTTGAACCCCTTGGCCTGATCGAGGTCGCGCACGACCATCACGTCGTTGAAGCCCACGGGGACAGCGTACCTCGCCGCGTCTTAACCCTATATTTTCTACCAAGTTAGTGGTTAATATGGGGACATGGACGCAGCACTCAAGGCAGTAGAAGGAGTCCCCGCCGACCACGGGCAGCTCCTCGGCGTCGTGCCGCTGGACGGCACCAACACCGCGCTCGTCATCGTCGCGCACACCGTGAAACTCGGGCGCGACACCCAGGAACCCGTCGTGCACGAGGGTCTGACCGTCGACCGGGTCTCCCGCTCGGCCCTCGTCGACGGCCGGAAGGTCCCGCTCACCTACCAGGAGTTCGAGCTGCTGGCCCATCTCACGGCCAGTCCAGGACGGGTCTACTCGCGCGGGCAGTTGCTCCAGGCCGTCTGGGGATACGCCGAAGCGGGCTCGGTTCGCACCGTCGACGTACATGTACACCGGCTACGGAGTAAGCTCGGCCCCTACCGCGACCGGATTGTCACAGTTAGACGGCTTGGGTATATGTACACCCGGCGTTGACAGGGCCTGCTCTGGACTGTTGGGATGATGCCTCTGGGGGCGGTGTGACGGCTATTACTTGGATTGCGTAGGTTCCGATGTCGAAACCCCGTCCGTTGCGGACCCGTTCCGTACGTGCGCGGCTCGCGCTGCTTCTCGTCGTACCGCTGGTCTCCCTGCTCGGCCTCTGGGGATTCGCGGCGCAGCTGACGCTGAAGGACGCCCTCAACAAATTCTCGATCTCCACGACGTACGACAAGGTCGGCGTCCCGGGACAGGAGTTCGTCGGAGCCCTCCAGTACGAGCGCGCCGTCAGCGTCGCCTACATGGCGTCGGGCCGGCCGCAGGGCGACACCCAGAACCTCCAGGGCAGCGCCACCAACCTCAAAGCCGACCTCGACCAGATCCGCAGCATGGTCGACCAGGCCGGGCAGACCTTCCGCGACCAGTCCGGAAGCAAGGAGGTCGACGAAGCCGCAGGCGACGAGGTCAGGCAGCGGCTCCAGACCTTCAACGACGCCACCGCCAAGCTCGAGGACCTGCGCCGCACCGTCGACTCCAGCACGGTCACCCCGCCGCTGGAGGTCATCAACGCCTACAGCGCGATGGTCGCCGCCGGGATCAACCTGTTCGGCTCGCTGGTGATCGTCGACGACCTGGAGATCTACCAGCAGGGCAATGCGCTGATCGGGCTGAGCTGGGCGCGTGACTACCTCATGCGCGAAGACGCCCTGATCACGATCGCGACCGTGCACAAGGGCAGGATGTCCGTCCGGGAGCACCAGATCTTCGCGTCCTGGGTGCAGACCGGCCGCCACCTCCAGGACACCTCCTACATCGAGCTCGGCACGGCCAACCAGAAGGCCGCCGACGCCGTGGTCGGCTCCGCGCCGTTCCAGTCGTTCCAGAAGCTTGAAGACGAGATCAACCTCACCCAGGGACGGCTGAAGCCCGCCACCCTCATCTCCTGGCAGTCCAACAGCCGGGTGCTGCTCCAGGTCTGGTCCGACCTCCTGCTCCAGTCCGGCAAGCAGCTCCGCGACGACGCCAAGCCGATCGGCCAGCAGATCATCTACCGGCTGATCTTCGCCGGCGGTGTCGGGCTGCTCGCCGTCGTCATCTCCGTCATCACCACGATCTTCCTGGCCCGCGGCCTGTCCCGGGAGCTGCGCGGACTGCAGGCCGCCGCACGGGAACTGGCCGAACAGCGGCTGCCCTGGGTGGTGTCACGGCTGCGCCGCGGCGAGCACGTCGACGTCGCCAAGGAGATCCCGCCGCTGGAGATCCCCTCCCGCACCACCGAGGTCGCCCGTGTCACCGACGCGTTCAACCGGGTGCAGCGCACCGCGATGGAGACCTCCGTCGGCGAGGCGCACCTGCGCAAGGGCATCAGCCGGGTCTTCCTGAACCTGGCCTGGCGCAGCCAGTCGCTCCTGCACCGCCAGCTCCGGATGCTGGACGCCCTGGAACGCCGCGCGCCCGACCCCGACACCCTCAACGACCTGTTCCAGCTCGACCACCTCACCACCCGCATGAGGCGGCACGCCGAAGGCCTGATCATCCTGTCGGGCGCGGCCCCCGGCCGCACCTGGTCCAAGCCCGTCCACATCACCGACGTGCTGCGCGGCGCGGTCGCCGAGGTCGAGGACTACACCCGCGTCGAAGTGATCTGCGACTCGCCCGTCGCCCTCGCGGGCGGCGCCGTCGCCGACGTGATCCACATGCTGGCCGAGCTGGTCGAGAACGGCACCGCCTACTCGCCGCCGCCCACCGAGGTCACCGTCCACGGCGAAGTCGTCGGCAACGGATTCGCCGTCGAGATCATCGACCGGGGCGTCGGCCTCACCCCGGGCGAGTTCATCGAGCTGAACCAGCGCCTCGCCCAGGCCCCCGAATTCGACCTGGCCGACACCGACCGGCTCGGACTGTTCGTCGTGTCGCGGCTCGCCGCACGCCACGGCATCAAAGTCACCCTCCAGCCGTCCGCCTACGGAGGCGTCAGCGCCGTGGCCCTGCTGCCGCACTCGCTGATCGTCCCCGAATCGGCCATCAACGACGTGACCGAACCGGTCCGGCAGCCCGCCCTCACCGAGGCCCCCGCCTCGGCGCTCGGCGGACACACCGGACCGCAGGCGATCGTCCAGGGCCGCCCGGTCTCGCCCCAGCCGCCGGCGCCCACCCTCGGGAACCTCGGCGGGCCCCAGCCCGTCACGGCGATCCCGGCCGAAGACGGCGGGCTCCCCAAGCGGGTCCGTCAGGGCAACCTCGCGCCGCAGCTGAAGAACCAGCCGGCCGAACCGCTGCCCGCACCGGCACCGGTCGACGACGACCGCGCGCCAGAGGACTCCCGCGACCTGTTCAGCTCGCTCCAGGCGGGTTGGGAACGGGCCCGGGACGAGCACGAGGATGGATCATGACGGGAATGACGCGCGCGGCCTCCGAACTGGGCTGGCTGCTGGACGACCTGGTCGACCGGGTCGGCGAGGTGAGCAAGGCCGTCGTCCTCTCCCGAGACGGCCTCGTCATGGGCGTGTCCCGCGGGATCACCCGCGAGGAGGGCGACCACCTGGCCGCGCTCGCCGCCGGCCTGCACAGCCTCGCCGGCGGGGCCCGCGCCCACTTCGGCGCAGGAGAGGTCCGGCAGACCATCGTCGAACTCGACACCGGGCTGTTCTTCGTCGCCTCGGCCGGCAGCGGAAGCTGCCTGGCCGTCCTGTCGCAGGCTGGGGCCAACGCCGGTCTCGTCGCCTACGAGATGTCGATGCTCGTCAAGCGGGTCCGGCGCTTGTTGTCGACCCAGCCAAGACAGCCGGGAGCCCCAAGTGGAGCAGTTTGATCCGCGCTACGACCCGTCACGCCCCACCCCGTCGAAGTTCGACGAACGCTGGGTCGACGACGAAGCGGGCCCGATCGTCCGGTCCTACGCGATCGCGCGGGGCCGTACCGTGCCGCGCGGCATCTCCCTGGACCTCGTGACGCTGCTGCAGAGCACCGGCCACGAACCGCCGCGCGACTTCCGGATGACCCGCGAAGACCAGCGGATGCTGACCCTCTGCCGGCGCCCCTGCACCGTCGCCGACCTCGCCTCCGACCTCGACCTGCCGCTCGGCGTCGTCAAAGTGCTCGCCGCCGACCTCTGCCACCACGGCCTGCTCGAGGTCCGCCGCCCCGGCCGCCGGATGCCGCAGGCCGACCAGCAGCTCCTCCAACGCGTCCTCGACGACCTTCGCGCGCTTTAGCGCGCCGCGCTGCGCACCGGGGGCTCCAGGACGGGGCACGCCTCGCCGCCGGAGCGTAGGCGGCGTGCCCCGTTGAAGCCGTCGCGGCTTCTCCGTGGGTGCGGTTGACTCAGTGGGTGCGGTTGACGAGGAAGGCGGCCAGGACCTCCAGGTCGCGGGCTGCGGGGGAGTCGAGCTCGGCCAGGATGGCCAGGGCCGCGTCGAGTTCTTCGGCGGCCAGATTCTCGGTGAAGGTTCTGCCGCCCGCTTGTTCGATCAGGGCGGCGGCTTCCGCGGCGCTGTCGGGGTCGTCGGGGCGGGCGGCCAGACGGTCCGCGAGGCCGGGCGCGCCCTGGCTCATGGCGGCGATGACGGGCAGGCTCTTCTTGCCCTGACGCAGATCGTTGAAGACCGGCTTCCCGGTGAGTTCCGGATCACCCCAGATCCCCAGGACGTCGTCCGCGGCTTGGAAACCGAGCCCGAGATGCCGCCCGACCTTCTCCATCCGGTCCGCCCCCTCCTCGTCGCCCCCGCCGAGCAGCCAGCCGACGGCCGTGGCGCACCCCAGCAGCGACCCGGTCTTCCCCATCGCCATCGCGCAGTACTCCTCGATTCCCACGGCCCCTTCCCCGTCCCACGGCCGCCCTTCGAACGCCAGATCCGCCGCCTGCCCGTTGACCAATTCCACGAGGGTCCCCGTCAACCGCCGCAACGCCGACCCCCGCCCGGCCCTGGCCAGGGTGTCCAACGCCAACGCCAGCAACCCGTCCCCGGCCAGAATCGCGGAACCGACCCCGTACCTCATCCAGGCGGTCGGCCGGTGCCGCCGCGTCTCGTCCCCGTCCATGATGTCGTCGTGCACCAACGAGAACGCGTGCACGAACTCCACCGCGACGGCGCCGGGCGCCGCGTCCTCCGGCACCCCGCCCGAGGCACTCGCGGCCAGGCCGGCCAGCGCGGGCCGCACGGCCTTGCCCCCGCCTCGCCCAGGGGAGACGTCGCCCTCGCCCCAGCCGAACGTGAAGCTCGAGACCAGCCGCGGTCCCTCGTGAAGACGTTCGACGGCGGCGTGCATCGCCGGCTCCATCCAAATCCGGGTCTGCGCGTTGACCCTCCCGAGAACGGCCACGGGTCTCATTGTCTCGATGGTCAAGCGATGCCTCCCGGTAATCCCTGCGATTTCAGCATGACAAATCCCTCGGTATCGCGCGAGCCGGTCCAGGTTTCGTGTTGGTTTCCGACATTGCTTTTATTCGGGAGAAGCCCGTTTTTGATGGGGGTTATCACGACGGGTGAGTGACCGATGATGGGACGCAAGGGCATCTCTAGCCCCAGTAACTTAACGTAGAAGATTGGCGACGTTGTGTGGTGCTAGTGACTAGCGTCACGTCTGAGACTTCACAAAGTGGTCATCAGTGCCTCTTGATCCACTAAGTTGATCATGTAACACTCTCTCCAAGAGATGTGCGCGGATTCTGAAATATTGTCGGTTCAGGATGCGGACCGGCGGCGAGGGGCGTTCTCGAATGCTGGCCGGTGCTATTGCGGAAAAGGTCGAGACGCTCTTGGCGGGCGTGGGTGGCTCGCGTGTTTCCCCTTCGGCATATGACACCGCGAGAATTGCGGAGTTGTGTGGATCGGATGATTCGTCCCGCAGATTTCCCCGTAGTTCCCGCTGGCTGGTGGCGCACCAGCGCGCCGACGGCTCCTGGGGCGGCACGGTCGATTTCGCCCATGACCGGTGCCTGAGCACCTTGGCGGCGGTCCTGGCGCTGGGCGCCACGGGAACTCCCACCAGCGCCGAGGCCGAGGCGATCGCCCGCGGGTTGGGCTACCTCAAAAGCGCGCTGGGCCGGATCGACGCGGACGGCGGCGACACCGCCGGCTTCGAACTCGTCTTCCCCACGCTGCTGGACCAGGCCCGCGAACGCGGCTTCGACCTGCCGTACGAGGGTTTCGCCTGGCTGTACGAGCGGCGTGACCAGAAGCTCGGGCTCTTGGCGCTGCTGGGCGGGGAGCTCGGCCACGCCGTCTACAACCTCGAGGCGTTCGACCGGCTGCCCGACTCGGTTCTCGACGGAACGGTCCGTTCGGCCGACGGCGGATTCGGCTGTTCGCCCGCGGCCACGGCGGCGGTCGCCGCCGCGACGTCCGACGCGGGATCGCTTGCCTACCTGGACGACCAGCTCGCCGCGCGCGGCGACGGCGCGGTCGGCACGGTCCGGCCGTTCCAGGTGTTCGAACGCGCCTGGATCCTCGCCGACCTCCAGCGGGCCGGCTACCGGAGCGCGGCCATGGACCGGATAGTCGAGGATCTGGCCGCCGACTGGACGGCCGAGGGCGTCGGCATGGCCAGCCATGGAATCCCCAGGGACGGAGACTGCACCGCGCTGGCCTTCACCGTGCTCAGAGCGGCGGGCCATCCGGCCTCGGTCGGGGCCCTGGAGCACTTCCGGCGCGAGAAGGGCTACGTCACCTATCCGATGGAGCGCGACCCGTCGGTCAGCTGCAACGTCCACGTGCTGGCCGCCCTGCGCAACGATCCGGTGGCGGACCCTGAGGCGATCTCCCTCGCCCTGGAGTTCCTGAGGAGCAGCCAGCGTGTCGACGGCAGCTGGTGTGACAAGTGGCATATCTCGCCGTACTACACGACGGGACACGCGGTGGAGGCCGTGCACGGGCTCGATGAGGACCTGTGCGGGAGAGCGGTCGGGTGGCTGCTGCGGACCCAGGCCCCGCACGGCGGCTGGGGCGTCGCGGGCGGCAGCGGCGAGGAGACCGCCTACGCGCTCACCGCGCTGCTGCACGTGGAGGAGCACCTCGACGAGCAGGGCAGGGCCGCCATCGATGCCGGAGCGGAGTACCTGCGCGGCTGGTTGGACCGTGACGATCATCCGGAACTCTGGGTGGGTAAGTCCCTCTATGCGCCACTCGACGTGATTCAGGGCCTGATACTCGCCACGCTGCTGCGGTGCGTACGGCGGGCCGAGTCGCGGAGCGCGGTCCGATGACCGATGTGCTCCCTGACCGGCTCCCTCCCGGCCGCATCCTCGACGAGGCCGCCGACCGCTGGACGGAGGAGGAGCCTTTCGCGGCCTTCGCCGCCTACCGTGAGGAGCTCGGCGACCCGTTCACCCTGTACCGGCCCGGCAAGCCGCCCAGGGTCTTCCTCAGCGATCCCGGCACCATCAAGGAACTGCTGCTGACCCGGGACCGTGATCTCGACGGCTGCGGCACCAGCCTCTACGGCGCCTTCATCGGGGAGACCGCGCTGCCGTTGCTGACCGGCGAGGAACACCGGCGGATGCGCAAGCTGATCACGCCGCCGTTCGTCGGTCCCTCGCTGCGGTCGCACGCCGAGGGTATGCGCGCGACGATCGTCGCCGAGCTCGCGCGGCTGCGCGGACGCCCAGCGGCGCCCCTGATCGACGTGGCCAGCGAGATCGCTGTGGAGATCATCCGTCCGATTCTGCTGACCTCGGTCCAAGATGAGGCAGCCGACCTGCTCAAGACGGAACTGCACGCCGCGATGGAGGCCGTGCACCATGCCCGCTTCCTGCGCACGGCGGGGGACCTGGCCGAGGCCGGCGTCTGGATGGGCCGGTTCAAGGAGCGGCTCGGCGTCCTGGACGGCCTCCTCTTCGCGATGATCGAGCGATACCGCGCGGAGCCGGACGCGTCCGAGGGGACGGTCCTGGCCAGGCTGGCCGACGAGGGGCTAACCGACCAGCAGATCAGGGATCAGCTGATCACGGTGCTCATCGGCGGCACCAACACCGTGGGCTTCTCCGTCGCGATGGCCTTGTACTGGGCGCACCGGCTCCCCGAGGTCGGCGAGCGGCTCCGCGCCGAACTGGCCGGACTGCCCGTCGGGGCCTCGGCCCTGGACGTGGCGGTCCTGCCGTATCTCGGCGCGGTGTGCGACGAGACCCTGAGGATCGGCTCGGTCACCCCGACGGCGTCCGCGCGGAAGGTCACCCGCGGCTTCAGCGCGCTCGGCTACGACTTTCCGGAGGGCACCGAACTCATCATCGCCATCCATGTGGCGCACCGGCGGAATGCGGCCTATCCGGATCCTGAGACCTTCCGTCCCGAGCGTTTCCTGAATGGCGGCCCGTCGCCGACCGAGTTCGTCCCCTTCGGGGCGGGGACTCGCCGGTGCCCCGGGTCGGCGCTGACCGAAATGGAGATGCGGCTGACCCTGGCCGAAATGATCACAATGCCGGGCCTGAAGTTGATCAACGGTGACATCCCGTTCGCTCCCGTCTCCTATGGGGCTTCGATGTCTCTTCCGCCGTCCGTCCTGCTGCAGATCGAGGGGTGAGGATGCGCTGGTTCCGCAAGTCACGTGAACGGACCACCTTCAAGGCGGTGGCGATGGACATCGACGGCACCCTGACGACCTGCGACACGCTCTCGCTCACCAGTGGAATTCTGGGGCTACCCGGCTCCGAGCTGGCGGTGATCAGCCGGGGATACCAGGACGGCAGCCTGTCGACCGAGCAGGTGCACGCCCTTGTGCTCGGCCGCTGGAAGTCCTCGGGGAAGGCGAACAGGACCGATCTGGAAGGGATCTTCCGCTCCCTTCCGGTCAGGGCGGACGCCGGACGGCTCATCAAGCGGATCGAGAAACTCTCGCTCGGCGCATGTCTCATCACGAGTTCCATGGACTATTACGCCCAGGTGATGTGCGACAGGCTCGGCGTCGCCGATTTCTTCGCGAACGTGCGCCTGTATTTCGATGAGAACGCGGGTGAGCTGCGCGATATGGAATTCACCAAGGACGCCGCTGGGCTGAAGCGGAAACAGATCCTTGAATACTGTGCGAACAGGGGGCTGCGGCCGTCAGAGGTGATGGTCATCGGCAATGCGGAGAACGACCTGGAAATGTTCGAGGTCACCGGTAACGGAGTGCTGCTCAGTGACGACCCGGAGGGACCGCTCTCCGCAGCGGCCTGGCGCACGGTCGGTTCGCTGGCGGAGGCTGCTGACCTTTTGTGAAGGCTCGGTTCTCCAGCGTGCTGAAAGTACGGTTCGCTGGGGATGTCGGGGCTGATGTTGCTCGTTTGCTTTGTACGTTGTTGCCGGTGTTGCTAGTCTTCGTACCGCCTTCTCGGATCGAGCGGGCTTCACCGTATTTGCCGTTGTGAATGTCGCGTTAAGGCTGTGTTGCTGGCATTCGCAATGTGAGTGTTGGGAAACGGTTCTCTATGCGCCACCGCAGAGTACGGGTGCGGACCAAGATCATAGCGATGTTGTTGTCGCTCGTGTCGCTCTGGTTCTTCGCCGCCTGGGTCACCTCGCGGGAAGGCCTCAACCTGCTGGCGGTGAGCCTGGTCGACCAGAAGGTCAGCCGGCCGCTCACCACTCTCGTCCAGGACCTGGAGGCCGAGCGCCGACTGACCATGGTCTTCCTGGGCCACGGTGATCAGGCCGCCCGGCAGGCGCTCGCCGACCAGCGCGAGCGGACCGACGCCCAGTCGGCGAAGTTCATCAAGGACTCCGACTCCGCCCGCGTCGACTTCGCCGAGGGTGACCTCGCGGAGAGCCGGATCGAGCTGCTCACCACACAGCTCAAGGGCATGGAGGAGTTCCGCGGCCGGATCGACGCGGGCGCGCTCACCCGCGGCGCCGCCGCCGACGGCTTCAACCTCGTCATCGACACCGGCTTCCAGATCTTCGCCGCCAGTTCCAGCGTGGACGACGAGGGCATCGCCAGAGACGCCCGCACGGTCGTCACCCTGACCAGGGCCAAGGAGATCTTCGCCCGGGAAGACGCGCTGCTCGCCGGTGTGCTCGCCGTCGGCCGGATCACCCCGGCGGAACGCATCGAGTTCACCAAGCTCGTCGGTTTGCAGAACTCGCTGCACCTGGAGGCCATCGCCGAGCTGTCGGGCGACGACCTCAAGCGCTACGAGCAGTTCCGTGAGGGGCCGTTGACGGCCCGGCTGCGGACGCTGGAACAGCACGTCATGGGGGGACCCGTCAACGCGGGGCCGGTCAACGCCGGCAAGGTCGGCTTCACCTCCGACACCTGGCAGAGCGCCAGCGCGCCCATGATCACGGCGCTCGACGAGATGGTGCGCGCCACTGCCGACGGCATCGTCAGCCGCGCGGCCCCCGTCGCAGCCGGTGTGATCGTCCGGCTGGTGCTCGCCGGTGGTCTGGGCTTCATCGCTGTTCTCGCCTCCATCATCCTGGCCGTCACCACCTCCCGTGACCTGGTCCGCCAGCTGGAACGGCTCAAGAACGCCGCCCACGAACTGGCCGATGTGCGGTTGCCGAGTGTGGTGGAGCGGCTGGGGCATGGGGAGCAGGTGGACGTCAAGGCCGAGGCGCCGCCGCTGGAGTTCGGTGACGACGACATCGGCAAGGTGGGGCAGGCGTTCAACGCCGTGCAGGAGACCGCGATCAGGACCGCCGTCGAACAGGCCGAGCTGCGGCGCGGCATCCGCGACATTCTGCTGTCGCTGGCGCGGCGGTCGCAGGCGCTCGTGCACCGGCAGCTCACCCTGCTCGACGCGATGGAACGGCGCGAGATCGACACCGAGGAACTGGAAGACCTGTTCCGGGTCGACCACCTCGCCACCCGGATGCGGCGCAACTCCGAGAACCTGATCATCCTGTCGGGTGCGACACCCGCGCGCGGCTGGCGGCGGCCCGTCCCCATGGTCGACGTGGTGCGGTCCGCGGTCGCCGAGGTCGAGGACTACACGCGGGTCACCGTGATGCCGATCGGCGAGGTCCAGCTCATCGGGCGGGCCGTCACCGACATGGCGCACCTGCTCGCCGAGCTCATCGAGAACGCGGTGTCGTTCTCGCCGCCCTACACGGTCGCCCAGATCTCCGGCCACCTCGTGGCCAGCGGGTACGCGATCGAGATCGAGGACCGCGGGCTCGGCATGTCCGACGAGAACCTCGAACAGATCAACCAGCGGATCCTCAACCCGCCGGAGTTCAACCTCTCCAGCTCCGTCCAGCTCGGCCTGTACGTGGTCGGCAAGCTGGCCGAACGGTACGGCGTGCAGGTCACCCTGAAGCGTTCCCCGTACGGCGGGACGACGGCCGTCGTCGTCATCCCGCGCGACCTGATCGAGGAAGGAGCGGGCGCGGAACCGTCCCCCCAGCACCAGCTGACGGCCGTCGCCAGTGTCATGTCCGAGGCAGACCACACCGTCCAGTCCGGGGGCGGCAGCGGCCAGGTGCCGCTCGCGGCGCCGGTCCTCACCGAGGCGCCAGCCCCCGCGGCCGTGCCCCAGCCCGTCGCCGACACCTCCGGCACCACCCCGGCGGGCCTGCCGGTGCGCGTGCCGCAGGCCAGCCTCGCGGCCCCGCTCAAAGAGGAGCCCGCGGCATCCGCCGCCGAGGAGATCGAGGATCCGGGCCGCTCCCCTGAGGAGATCCGGCGGATCGTCGGGGCCTTCCAGATCGGGGCCAAGCGCGGGCGGGCGGCGTCCGCCGAGAACGACAGTGCGGAAAGTGGGACCGAGTGATGCAGAAGACCGGGAACTCAGCCGATCTCGCATGGCTCCTCGACGACCTGGTGAAGCGGGTCACCGAGGCCAAGCACGCGATCGTGCTGTCCGCGGACGGGCTGCTCATGGCGCAGTCCCAGGACATCAGCCGCGAGGACGCCGAACACCTGTCCGCCGTCTCCGCCGGGATCCAGTCCCTGGCGAAGGGCGCGGGGGAACGTTTCGGAGGTGGACCGGTCCGACAGACCATCGTCGAGATGCGGACCGCGTTCCTGCTCGTCACCGTGGCGGGCCAGGGCGCCTGCCTCGCGGTCCTGTCCAACGAGGACGCCGACGTGGGCCTCATCGCCTACGAGATGGCCATGATGGTCACCAAACTGGGTCACCATCTGACTTCGCCCGCCCGAGTATCGGAGAAAACGTGACTTCGGATCACGAGCGCTGGCTGGATCAGGAGGCCGGACCTCTCGTCCGTCCCTACGTGATGACGAGCGGACGTCTGCAGCCCGTCCGGGGCACGTTCGATCTGATCACGCTCGTGGAGGCCACCGGGCCGGCGCCCATGGTGGAGATCGGGCTGGGACCCGAGCATCTCGCGATCGTCCGGCTCTGCCAGACGATGATGTCCGTGGCGGAGATCACCGCCCATCTGGATCTGCCGACCGGGACGGTCCGGGTTCTGCTCGGCGACCTTCTCGACAAGGGTCTGGTGACCGTGCAGGAACCGCAACCGGAGATCGACATGCAGGACCTCAGGATGTACCAGGCGGTGATCGATGGCCTCCGCGCCCTCTAACACCGACGTCCGCCGCAAGATGCCGACCGCCGTCAAGATCCTGGTGGCGGGCGGGTTCGGGGCGGGGAAGACCACGCTCGTCGGGACCGTGTCGGAGACCAAGCCGCTGCGGACCGAGGAGGTCCTGACCGACCAGAGCGTCGGCGTCGACGACGTCGCCGGGGTCGAGACGAAGAAGACCACGACCGTCGCGATGGACTTCGGCCGGATCACGTTCGGCGACGATTTCGTCCTCTACCTGTTCGGGACGCCGGGCCAGGAGCGGTTCTGGTTCATGTGGGACGAGGTGGCGCTGGGCGCGCTCGGCGCCGTCGTCCTGGCCGACACCCGCAGGCTCGCCGACTGCTTCCCCGCGATCGACTACTTCGAGCGGCGGGGCACCCCGTTCATCGTGGCCGTGAACTGTTTCGACGGGGCGCAGCGGTATGAGATCAAAGAGGTCAGGCAGGCGCTCCAGCTCTCGCCCGAGATCCCGATCGTGCTGTGCGACGCCCGCGCGAAGGAGTCCTGCAAGGACGTCCTGATCACGCTGGTGCAGCACGCCATGCGGATCAGGACCGTCGGCTAGGAGCAGCCTTCGAACTGGGGGACCGTGGTCGTCACCGCGACGCCGGTGGGGGCGAACCAGCGGTCGAGGAGCCGTCCGGCCGTGCCGTCCTGATACATGTCGGTGACGGCGCGGTTGACGGCCTCGCAGCCGCCGACGTCGTCGCGGTGCAGGCCGATGCCCCATTTCTCGTCGGTGAACTTGGTGTTGACGAGCCGGACGGCGCCGGGCTGCTGGAGCGCGAACCCGGCGAGGATCAGGTCGTCGGTGGTGACGGCGTCGACCTCTTTCGCGGTGAGTTTCTTGAAGCATTCGCCGTAGCTGGCGGCGCGGACGAGCGTCGCGGGGATGTTGTGCTCCTCGGTCACCCGGAACACCGAGTTGGACCCCTCCGACTGGCAGAGCCGCTTGCCTTTCAGGTCGCGCAGCCCGTGGATCGCGGTGTCGGAGGACCGGACGAGGATGTCCTGGTGGGCGACGTAGTAGGGGCCCGCGTAGGTGACGACCGTCTTGCGCTTCGCGGTGATCGAGTAGGTGGCGATCACCAGGTCGACCTTCCGCTGTTCGAGGTACTCCTCGCGCTGCCCCGACGTCAGCCCGACGAACTCGACCTGCTGCGCGCCCAGCTTGCCCGCGACGTACCGGGCGACCTCGACGTCGAACCCTTCGTACGTGCCGTCGGGCAGCCGCATCCCGATGCCGGGCTGGTCGTACTTCACCCCGATCCGCAGGGTGTGCTTGCCGGCGACGGAGTGGGGGCCGTCGCCCGCGCAGCCGGTGAAGGGCAGGGCCAGCGCGAGGACAGCGAAGGTCAGCGCGGACCGTTTCAGCGCGTTGAGCGCGGGGAGCCGTCTCATCGGAATTCCGCCAGTCTGGGGCGAACCCCGAGCGCGA
The DNA here is from genome assembly GCF_054778695.1 of Actinocorallia lasiicapitis. Classification (NCBI taxonomy): domain Bacteria; kingdom Bacillati; phylum Actinomycetota; class Actinomycetes; order Streptosporangiales; family Thermomonosporaceae; genus Actinocorallia; species Actinocorallia lasiicapitis. The sequence continues at coordinate 5,146 of NZ_BAAGZI010000065.1, read as the reverse complement.
TCAGGAGCAACAGTGCGGCGACGGCGACGGGCAGGCCCCGGCTCCAGCCGGACAGGGCCGAGTCCCCGTCGGAGATCTCGGTGACGAACACGGAGTTCCGTTCGGCGATGAGGCCGCCGAGTTCGTCGTCGTAGGCGTCGAAGGCGGTGGCGCCGGCCTCGGTGCGCAGTTCGACGGCTTTGCGCCGGTCGGTGCCGGAGAGGGAGCGCATCTGCGCGTCGATCTTCTGGACGTCGCGGAACCGGTCGAGGGAGGTGGTGCGGCGGCCGCCGAGGAACCCGAGCGAGGGGTCGCCCGCGGCGAGCGCGGCGTCGTACTTGGGGAGGCTGCCGACGTCGTAGAAGGCGATGGCCTGGAGTTTGTCCAGGTAGACCTGCTCGTAGGTGTCGGCGCGGTCGGGGTCGAGCAGGAAGCGGGTCTGGTCGCCCGAGGCGCTGTTGCTGATGGCGCGGGCGCGGGTGAAGGCGAGGGTGGCGTCGAAGCCGTCGGTCTTGGCGCGGCGCAGGCTGCCCGCGGCGGAGCCGAGCGCGATCTCCGCGGCGATCGCGAGGACCAGCGCCAGGACGGTCGCGAGGGCCAGCGGCGGGTTGAGGATCCGGCGGAACCGGCGCGCCAGATAGATCTGGAAGGCGGCGAGCACCCCCAGCAGGGCCGCCCCGGCGAGGGCGACGGCGATCCGCGCGCGGGTCACGTTGGCGCGTTCCGTCGCGTAGGTCTCCCGGACGATCGCCGCGCTCTCCAGGGTCAGGTTGTAGGCCTTGGGGAGCAGGTCGAGCCGCATCAGGTCGGTGGCACGCCGGTACTCCGCCAGGACGTCGGCGGGCGGGGGCCGTCCGGCGCTGTGCCCGGCCCGCTCGTCCAGGACGAGGGCGCGGGACGCGAGCCGCTCGTACCGGCCGAGCCCGTCCAGGACGGACTGGACGGTCATCCGCCCGGCCGGGTCCTGGCCCGCGATGTCGAACGCCTCCAGGACGGCGCGGTCGGCCTGCGCCCGCCGCTCCTCGTAGATCTTGAGGTAGGCGTCGCGGCCGACGCCGAGCTGGGTGTCCTTGCCGATCAGCAGCACGGACGCGAGCTGCGAGTCCATGTCGCTGAGGGCGTAGTACAGGTCGCCGGTGTGCACGACCTGCGGTCCGGCGTCGTGGCCGACGACGCGCAGCCCGTCGTCGGCGTCGGCCAGGCCGGTCCGGACGGCGAGGAACAGCGCGAGCGTCGCGACGCCCGCGACGATCGCGCCGATCCGCAGCCAGGCCGGGACGGTCCGGGGGACGGCCCGGCGCCGGGCGACCTCCCGCACTCGTGTCGCCGTCACGGGACAGCCCCCTTCCGGAGTTCGATCGTGGTCCACGCGCCGACCTGGATCCGGTCGCCCGCGCGCAGCGGGATCTCGGCGTTGACCTCGACGGGTTCGTCGGAGCCGTTGAGGCAGGTGCCGTTGGTGGAGCCGGGGTCGACGAGCAGCCAGCCGCCGTCGCGGGCCAGCAGCACGGCGTGCACGTGGGAGACGCCCGGGTCTTCGGGCGGCCCGGTGAGGTCGATGGCCGGGTGCAGCCCTTTGGCGGTGCTGCGCCGGCCGATCACCGCTTCGGCGCCGGTGAGGACCTGGCTCCGTTCGGGGCAGTACGGCGGGAAGACGAGGCGGGCGGCGTCGGGGCCGCCGAGTTCGATGACGCGCCGGTAGTAGGCGCGGTCGGCGGAGACGACCACATACCAGAGCCCCTGTTCGGCGGCGGGCTCGGGCGGTGCGGGCGGGGCGGTGGCGGGTGCGGCGAAGTCGTGGCCGCACTCCTCGCAGAACCGGCCGGTCCGGTCGGCGCCGCACGACGGGCACGGGCCGTCGACGGGGACGGGGGCCTTGCCCGTGGTGCGTTCACCGCAGACGTCGCAGTAGCCGTCGGTGGACCGGGGATGCCCGCACTCGTCAGGGGCGTGGAGCTCACGGTCCATCGGCGCCCGGCTCCGGTGCGGCGGCGGACGGCGAGGCCTGCCGGGTGCGGACGGTCCGGACCGAACGGGTGTCGAGGGACATCTCATCGGCCTTGGCGACGTCGCGGCGGAGCCGGACGGTGCCGCCGTCGTCCACCTCGACGACCTTGGACAGCAGCTCCGACAGCGGCGCGTTGCCCGACTCCTCGGCCAGCCGGACGGCGCGGCCCAGCCGGGCGGTCGCGGTGTCCTGATCGCCCAGCCGGCGGGCCTCGAGCCCCTCCTGGATCGCGGACGCCAGCTCGGCCTGCCCGGTGTAGTGGGCGACCCGCCGGTTGATCCTGGTCGACTCGGCCTCGTCGTCGGTCCATTCGGCGAGCACGTTCGCCGAGGCCAGCACCTCGCCGCCGACCACCAGCTTGATCCACGCGGCGCGCATCTCCCGGCCGAGCTGCCCGGCGGGCACCTCGACGCACACGTGGTAGTCGCGGCTCTCCTCGCCCCACGCGCCGGTCGGGTAGTCGCCGGTCTGCGGTCCGCTCTCCACCCGTCGGCCCGTCAGGTCGGCGACCGCGGGCAGCACCTGCTTGACGTAGGAGAGGGTCGCGTCGCGGGGGGTCCACACCCGCAGCGCCACATCGGCGACGGCCTTGCCCATGGCGTGCTCGGTCATCGCCCGGAAGTCGGCGGCGAGCCCGGCCGCGTCGGGGATGATGTCGACGGTGCCGAGCATCGCGTCGCCGATCCGGCGCAGTTCGGCGACCTCCCAGTCGGTGCCGACCCCGCGGCAGTCGCAGACGAACCGTCCGGCGATCTCCTCCAGGGTCTGGCCGAGCTCCAGCGGCGACTCGTGCTGGTTGACCCCGTCGGTGAGCAGGATCGCGTGCTTCAGCCCGGCGCGGCCGTCGAACAGGGAGTCGGCGAGCCGCAGCCAGGTGCTCATCGCGGTGCCGCCGGTCGTGGTGATCCGGCCGATCGCCTCCTTGGCCTCGCGGCGGGTCAGCGGATCGGCGCGGACGAGCTGCTTGGTGCGCGGGTAGACCATCCGGGCCCGGTCATGGCCGACGACCACGGCGAACGCGACGCCGTCACGGAGCCCGTCCACGGCGATCTTCGCGGCGCGTTTGGCGGCGTAGATGCAGTCGCCCGACATCGACCCCGAGTTGTCGATGATGATCACTTCGGCGGCGTCCGGGCCCGCGGCGACGACGGAACCGCCGCCCGAGGCGGTGACGGTCACGATGGCGTGGACCTCGTGCCCTCCCTCGGGCAGGAAGCGGTTCTGGTCGACGGTCAGCCCGAACGTGGTCATCAGAACGATCCGTCTCCCGTGATCGGCACGATCGCGACGGTGATGTTGTCGTGGCCGCCGCCGTTGAGCGCGGCCCTGACCAGCTCGCGGGCCACCGCCAGGGGGCTGCGCCGCTGGCCCTTCGGCCCGGTCAGCGGGCCGGAGACGGGATCGGCGAGCGGGTCGGCGAGCTGCGCGGCCAGCGCGATCGGCGAGGCCATGTAGTTCCAGAGGCCGTCGGTGCAGACGACCAGCACGCCGGGCACCTCCGGCGCGTACACCAGGACGTGCACGTCGACGTCCGCGGCGTCGGCGCCGAGCCAGCCGACCAGCATGTGGGCGCGGCGGTCGGCGTACGCCTCCTCCTCCGTCATCATCCCGTGGGCGACGACGTGCTGCGCCCACGAGTCGTCCTCGGTGAGGAGCTCGTCGCCGGTCGCGCCGATCCAGTAGGCGCGGCTGTCGCCGACCCAGCCGACCACGATCACGTCCTGGCCGTTGAGCTTCCCGGTGATCGCGGAGACATAGGTGCAGGCCGGGGCCGAGGACGGGTCGGAGGCCAGGGAGCGGACGGCCTTGGCGGCCTGGAGCGCGGCCGTGCGGGTGGCGTCGCGCGGGTCGGCGCCGCCCTCCAGCTCGGCGAGGAGCACCGCGAGCCCGGAGTCGGCGGCCGTCCTGGACGCCTCGTCGGGCCGGGGCGAGGCCGACACCCCGTCACAGACGACGACCGCGACACCGTCGCCGACCGGGGCCAGCGCCATGGCGTCCTGGTTGGTGGAGTGCCGCAGCCCCCGGTCGCTGACCGCCGCCGCCACCGCGCCGAGGTCGATCTCCACATGGTCGGTGGGGGCCGGTTGCCGCTGACCGCAGGTCTCGCAGTAGCCGTCGCTGATCGACGTCCCGCCGCAGCCCGGACAGGCTTGGTCGAGGCGGCGTCCGCACGATTCGCAGAAGACGTCGCCGTCGAAGACCGGGGCGTGGCACGAGGGGCAGGGCATCAGTTTCCGTTTCTCGGTTCGTTCACGATGGGCGGGGTCAGAAGAGGGTGCGGGGGCGGACGGCGTTGGCCTGCATGATCAGGTGGTGCCGGTCGGGGCCTTCGTCGGCGTGGCGGGCGAGGAACCGGTAGGCGCGCTCCAACCGGGTGCGCAGGCCGGTCGCGGTGAGGGGGGCGTCCAGCAGCCGGGACGCCGAGCCGGTGTTGCCCGCGCTCAGCCAGGCCAGCGCCGCCAGCAGGATCTCGACCGCCAGCCGGCCGTACCGTTCGGCGTCCAGGCCGAGCCCGGACAGCCGGCGGCCCGCGTCGAGGAGGTCGGCCTCGACCAGTTCGGCGGGGCCGCGGCCGAGGACGACGGCGTTGACGGCCGCGATCTGCGCGGTCACATAGTGGCTGGAGACGGGCGGCACCGCGTCCAGCGATCTGATCGCGCCGACCCGGTCGCCGCCCGCGAGCCTGACCCTGGCCAGCCCGAACGCGGCGCTGACGAAGGTCTCGTCGGTCCGCCAGACGGCCTGGTAGTACCGCTCCGCCGACGGCAGGTCGCCGAGCAGCTCGCAGCAGAACGCCAGCCCCAGTTTGGGTGCGAGCTCGCCGGGGGCCAGATCGTAGAGGTCGTCGAACCGGCGGCGGGCGTCGGCCAGCGCGCCCGCGGCCAGCGCCGACATCGCCAGATACCACTCGGCGCGCCACTCGCTGATCCCGCCGAGGATCCGGCGCGCGGACTCCTGCTCGCCGAGCTCCAGATGGATCAGCGCCCGCTTCATGTCGATCTCGCGGGAGTCGACGGGCGCGGCGGCGAGCGCGGCCAGCAGCGCGATGGGCTCCCGGACCGTCAGCGACGCCAGGAGCGGGGCCGCCGGGTCGCCGATCCCCACCAGCGGGGTGGGCAGAGCCAGGACCGCGGCGCGCGGGGTGAGGGCGCTGGTCGC